>JAAELZ010000208.1 GCA_024226105.1 Pseudomonadota bacterium
AAGCAACGCTGACCTCCGCGGGTTATATTAAGCACCACTTGACGAACCTCACCTACGGCCGCCATGCGGATGGCCATTGGGGTATCGCGCACGGCGCAGACGAAGCCAAAGAAATGGGTTTCTGGGCGATCCACCTGGATACCATGTTCTGGTCGATTTTGCTGGGTGTGATTTTCCTCATGGTTTTTAGAAAAGTTGCAAAAAATGTTGTCGCTGGCGTACCCGGTGGCATGCAGAACTTTATCGAATGGATTATCGATTTTATCGACGAAAACGTACGTGGTTCCTTTACCGGCAAGAATGACCTGGTCGCACCCCTCGCGCTGACGTTATTTTGCTGGATTTTGCTGATGAATGTGATGGATTTGATTCCGGTGGATGTGATCCCGGAATTGTCTAAACTAGTAGGCATTCCTTATATGAAGGTGGTGCCGAGCACCGATCCAAATGCAACCTTCGCTATGGCCATCGGCGTGTTTGTGCTGACTCTGTACTACAGCATCAAAATCAAGGGCGTCAGCGGGTTTGCCGCAGAGTTGACAATGCAGCCTTTTGAGTCAAAAAATTTAGTGCTCAAATTGCTGTTTATCCCGATCAATTTCATACTTGAATTCGTGTCATTGGTGGCTAAGCCGATTTCACATTCCCTGCGTTTATTCGGCAATATGTACGCGGGCGAAATGATTTTTATCCTGATCGCAATTATGTTCTCGGGCGGCTTGTCGTTCATTGCGGTAGCGGGCGGTGGTTTGCAATTAGTGTGGGCGATCTTCCATATTTTGATTATAACTTTGCAGGCTTTCATCTTTATGGTGCTGACGATCGTATATCTCGATATGGCGCACCAGCATCACTAAGCGGTTATGATGCAATAACGACTTACTTTATCTTTAACTTTTATCTATATTTTATTCCGGAGAATACTAATGAACGAAGCAACAGCATTACTTTATATCGCGGGTGCACTCATGATGGGCCTTGGTGCACTAGGCGCAGCCGTCGGTATCGGCATCCTCGGTGGCCGTTTTCTGGAAGGCGCGGCGCGTCAGCCTGAACTTATTCCTATGCTGCGCACCCAGTTTTTCATCGTAATGGGTCTGGTTGATGCGGTGCCTATGATCGCGGTGGGTATCGCGATGTACGTATTGTTCGCGGTTGCGGGTTAAGTCAACCCTCTATCTGAAATCAAATCGATTTCAAGATTCGAATTAATACGCAGGTACACACATGAACATTAATTTTACTCTGATAGGGCAGCTGATCACGTTTATCGTGTTCGTCTGGTTCTGCAAGCAGTATGTCTGGGCACCGATTATTAATGCGCTGGCTGAACGCCGTACAACCATCGCAGATGGCCTTGCCGCTGCCGATAAAGGTCAGGCAGCGCAGGCAGAAGGTGAAATTCAGGCCGGTAAACTGGTTGAAGAAGCCAAAGGGCAGGCAACTGAGATTCTGAATAAGGCTGAAAAACGCGGTTCGGAAATTGTCTCGGAAGCGAAAAACGAAGCGGGCGAGGAAGGTGATCGTATTCTGGTTGCGGCACGCGCTGAAATTGATACCGAAGTCAGCAAGGCTAAAGAAAGCTTGCGCGCCCAGGTAAGTGAACTTGCCATTGCAGGTGCACAGCAAATATTGAAGCGCGAGGTGGATGAAAAAGCCCATGCTGATTTGCTGAATGACCTGGCTGCCAAGCTGTAAGCGCGGGTTAAGCTGATGTCTGAACAAATTAGCCTGGCTCGACCTTATGCGAAAGCCATTTTTGAACTGGCGCGTGATGCCGGCGAATATGCGCAGTGGTCTGATCAGCTGGAATTGCTGGCTACTATTGCACAGGATGCCGCCATGATTGAGGTGATTCATAACCCCGAAGTATCGGAGCAGCAACTGGCTGAACTGATTCTCGAAGTGGGGGGTGATCAGCTAAATGAACAGGGCCGGAACCTGGTCAAATTGCTGACACACAATGATCGCCTTTTTGCTGTTGCAGATATCAATCAGCAGTTTCTGGTATTAAGAGATAATGCCGAACAGGTGATCGAAGCGCAGCTCATTACCGCCTCTGAAGTGGATGAAGCGCAAAAACAGAATATCGAAACAGCCTTGTCCAGCCGCCTTGGCAAAAAGATCAAACTTGATGCATCGGTTGACGAAACGTTAATCGGCGGTGCTATTGTTCGCGCGGGTGACTGGGTGGTTGATGGCTCAGTGAAAGCGCAGTTGCAGGAACTGGTCGGCGCGATCAGTTCATAGAAACGAAAATATTACATATTAGGAAATAGAAGCTATGTCTATTCAGTTAAATCCATCTGAAATCAGTGA
>JAAELZ010000209.1 GCA_024226105.1 Pseudomonadota bacterium
ACTGGCGTTGTTTCCCTATTGTTGGTGTTTCTGATAAAAGTCTGATGGTTTGCCGAAGTTCAGATAGATATTTTTGTGATTGGTCTTTTCCCCAATGTTTTAGGGTATAATGACGAATATCAATGAGATCTGCCTGGGCATCAGGCGTGAGCCGATATGCGGGCATTTCAATCGTGTTGCCCGGATTTTAGCGCATCAAAAAATGACTCACCGTCGACCAAATGACCAGCTTGAATATCATCCCTGGCTTTCGCTGCCCGGGATTGTAATAACTGTAATTTTAACGCTTCAATGCTTTTATATTCATCCATGGAGATAACGACAGCTACGGGTTTGCCATTTTTGTTGATTTGAATGGGCGCGCGTTGCGCCTTTAATAACATATACCCAAATTGGGTTTTAGCCTCATTGGCTGTGATAGCGTGCATAAGTATTATCCTTTAATATCGTTCGATTCGAGCAGTATAGACGATTCAATCGATGATTGCGCCCTGCCAATCTAGATCGAGAAGCTCTTCTGCACGTGACGTTACTGTTTGTGCAGTGAAACAACATCAGGCAACCTGAATAATGGAGCAAGCCAATGGCGCGGATTAAGTTTTTCGGGGTCAGGGGGTCCATCTCGGTATTTGGCCGGAAGTTTGAGGAGTTCGGCGGCAATACCACCTGCGTTTTGATGGAAGGGCCGGAGAGAACGGTGATCATGGATGCCGGGACAGGCATCCGTGAGTTGGGCAAGGAACTGGTGGCGGACCCGGATCTCGGGGTCGGGCGCGAGTGCTACCTGCTCTTCTCCCACTTTCATTGGGATCACATCCAGGGCCTGCCATTTTTTGTGCCGGCCTATGATCCCGGGCGAACGTTCACCATCAGCGCCATCGGCAGGGACCGCGCGGGGATCGACCTGCGCAGTATCTTTGAAACGCAGATGCAGCAGGATTACTTCCCGGTGACGCTGGAAGGTATGGGGGCCCGAATCGAGTTCCTGCAAACGCCTGAAGATCATTACGGCGTGGAGTCGGCCAGCGTGAAAGTGGTTCGGCACAATCATCCCGGCGGCGCCTACAGCTATCGACTGCAGGATACCGAAGGCAGGGTGGTAGTGTACTGTACCGATATTGAACACGGTGATGAGATCGATCGGAACGTCGTCGAACTGGCGCGCGATGCGGACCTGCTGATCCATGATGGTCAGTATACGCAGGAAGAACTGCCCCGCTTTCGGGGATGGGGCCACAGCAGCTGGGAACAGGCCGTCGCGGTGGCTGAGCAGGCCAACGTGAAACAGCTGGCCATCACCCACCATGACCCCGACCACGACGACCGCTTTTTGCTTGAAGTGGAGAAGCAGGCCCGAGCACGCTTTCCTCATACGGTCCTGGCTAGGGAAAAGATGGAGATAATCATCTAGCCCGCATATCGTGGTGGAAAATGGCGGTGATGGTAATCCACAGCTCACTGTACCGGGAATAACACCCAACTAACGCCTATCCGACCGGCGGGGCCGGGCGCGGTTCTAATCGTTATTCTGGCGCGTAATGATAAGTAACCGGAAAATCCCTCAAGTATAATTCCGTTTTTTTCAAGGTGCGAGATAATGGCGTTATTACATCCCGGATTTCTTGCTGTCGATGCAGGTCGCCGACAAACCGTTAGCGCGGTGTATGCAGAACTTGAGCTTTCGCTACACACGTTGGGTAAATGATCGTCAGGGCCGAACGGGACACCTGTTTCAGGGGCGCTACAAGGCCGGGCTGGTAGAGCAAGACAGCCATCTGGTGGAGTTGGTGCGCTACACGCACCGCAATCCGGTACGCGCGAGCATGGTTGGCGATGTG
>JAAELZ010000210.1 GCA_024226105.1 Pseudomonadota bacterium
CAGGAGCTTAAGATGAAAAAACGTGTGATTGCGACAATAATTGTTATTGCTTTAAGTCAGGTAGCCGGGTGTCAGGTAACGCGTGAACAGGGTGGTGCAGCGGCAGGTGCGGTTGTGGGTGGTGTGGTCGGCAGCCAGATTGGTGGCGGGCATGGCCAGGATATCGCAACTGCTATCGGAGTATTTGCCGGTGCATTGGCGGGTGCCAGCATTGGGCGCTCACTTGACCAACTGGATGAATTAAACACCACCCGTGCCCTGGAAAATAATAAAACCAATCAGGCCTCAAACTGGGTAAATCCGGACAGCGGGAATACATACAGCATTACCCCGACTAAAACTTATCAGACGAATTCCGGTCGCTATTGCCGGGAGTATCAAAGTACGGTAATTGTCGGCGGTGAAGAGCAGCAAAGCTATGGTACTGCCTGTCGTCAACCGGATGGCGATTGGGAAGTTCAATAGAGCGGATATGATTCCATGTAACCACCAGGCCAAACGCATAAGCAATGACCAAAATTGTTTTCGCAATACCCGCGGCCGTGGTTGCCGGCCCTATGACCAACGGTAACGTTTTAGAGCCCGGGCTTATCCGAACCAGGAGACACGCCGGAGCGATGGTCGCTATACAGTGCGTATAAACATCACATTTTCAGATTACGACAGGCAAATGGTTCATCAGTACTACCATTGTGGAAAGTAAAAAAACCCCACCTGGTTTAGCAAAAAAAACTTATTGCCACCTGGCTTGTAAAATCAGATCAAAGGGAATGGAAAATTGCCGCCAGGGCTTGAAGCACGGTACTTGCCGTGTGACCTGGAGCGACGCCTGACTCGTCTTCCCGGGCTTCTACAGTACCGGCTGACATGGCGCACATGATGCGACAATCTGTCTCACTACAAAATGTAAATTAAGGCTTACACTCTGATCCATTAGCAACCTCTTATATATTGGAGATACACATGAGTGAGAAAAAAATGATGGATCGACGTCAGTCTGTGAAACTTATTGCCGCAGCGGGTTTTGTCAGTTTTAGCGGTGCACTACTGGCGGACAAAAAACAAAGCATTGGTGCCATAATTCCGGGCGAAGGCTGGGTCGAGGCGTCAGGGGTGAAAGGCGAATATGATGGTACGCCATTGCAGTTTATGCCTAAAACAGCTCCGGATGAAAATCCGCTTGAGAACGACATCAAAAAGTATCCGCGTTGCCCCTATTGCGGCATGTCGAGAAACAAATGGAACCATAGCCGCCACCTGGTTCATTACGATGATGGCCTTGCTGACGGCACCTGCTCAATTCATTGTGCAGCGATCAGCCTTTCGCTCAATATCGACCGTGGACCAAAAGCGATCTACGCCGCAGATTTTGGCGCTGATGGGGAGATCAAGCCGCTGGTTGAGGTGGATATAGCCAGCTACCTGGTGGGCGCCAAATTAAAAGGCACAATGACAGCAAATAGCAAAATGGCGTTTGCCTCTGCGGATGCTGCAAAAGCAGCCCAGGTC
>JAAELZ010000211.1 GCA_024226105.1 Pseudomonadota bacterium
ACATTGACATCGTCTTCCAGGCCTTTTGCAGCAAGCGCCTTGGAGAAATTTGCCAGAGCCGCATTCACTGCACCGCCAACCATAAAATCTGCATCTGGTGTTCGGGCAAACCCACCTGAAATATTGACCACATTGCCGTGATGCTTTTTCAGGCTTGGCCATAATAATCTGGATAACCGTACAGCACCATGAAACTTCAACGCAAAGCCGTCGATCATTTCTTCGTCAGGCTGCCGCGGAAAAATTCCTCCCTTGGTGGCACCGGCACAATTGATAAGAATATCGACAGGACCGAATTCAAGGGCTGATTTTGCCGCGGCTTCGCACCCGGACAGCAGACTAAGGTCTGCTGCATGTGTGCCGACGGCGCAGTCAGTGTCTTCTTCAATTTTTCTTCTGGCATCGGCGAGATTTTCTTCGTTGGCTGCAGCCAGAAAAACATCGGCACCTTCGGCCGCCAACCGGTGGGCGCAGGCGAAACCGATGCCACGTGAGCCACCGCTGATAAACGCGGTACGGCCTTCAAATCGTCTCATTCTCGTTACTCCACATTTCGTTACTCCACATAATGGCTTTCCAGACCTTTTATAGTTGATGACAGAGTTTCCAGGGTCGGCACCGCGATGCCCGCCCCCTTTGCTATACTGATCACCGAGCCGTAGATAAAGTCTACTTCGGTGGGACGTTTGTTAATAATATCCACACACAGTGAAGACTTGTTGTCGCCCGTTCCACCAGCCTGGGAAATTAGTTCCAGGCCTGCGACAGCCTCCTCCCGCTCAAGCGCAATTCCTGAGTGGGTTGCAACAGCCAGCGCCTCGTCAAGTGCGCGCAGACTTGCCGTTTTAAGGGCGGGCACGCTCAGACATTCGGCTACTGTAAGGTTTGTAGCGCCTGATATCGCACTCATTGCTATGTTGCCGAGCAATTTTTTCCAGATATCACGGAGGATATCTGGTGAGGCATGGGTTTCCAATCCGGCCTCGGTGAATGCCTTGGCAATCATCTCAACGCGCTCGCTTGCGCCACCACTTGCCTCGCCACCACCCATTTCACCAATATAAGAGGGCACACGTGAAAAATCCTGAACCTTGCCCGGTTCCAGCAAACAGCCGGCCATGGCCGTTAGACCACCCAGTACATTTTTCTTGCCGACCACTTCCCCAATCGCTTCTTCGTTGCCCAGCCCGTTTTGGAAACTGATGCAGATGGCGCCGTTATCAACCAGGTGTTTGGTAGCCTGTGCTGCAATATGTGTGCCATGGGCTTTGCATTGAAAAAGGATCACATCTGCCGATATTTTTGTAGAGACATCATTCGTTGCAGGCAGGTGCACTTTCCTGTCGCCACCAAAGCCGACGATATGAAGACCCTGTTGGTTGATTGCATCGATGTGTTCTGCGTTGGTATCAAATAGCGTGACATCCAGTCCGCCTTGGCTGAGTATTGCTCCAAACAGCCCTCCCATACCGCCTGAGCCTGCCACTAAAATTTCTGGTTTTTCCAGGCCCATATCGTTTTCTCAATTCAATTTTGCAGGTTTTCTCAGAACGTGCTGGGAGTAGGCTGTTGCACTCGAAAGCTGCGAAGCGCGCCCCGTCTTGGTGATGCGCTTATCGAGTTGACAGACCATGACAGCCTGTCGCGTGAAACCCTACGTCGACGACTGGCTGAGAATGGCCTGAAACCCTGGCGCAGGAACATGTGGTGTATCCCCAAAGTCGATGCCGCCTATGTGGCGGCCATGGAAGATGTTCTGGATCTGTATGCCTCCGAACCCGACCCCGACCAGCCGGTAATCGGCTTTGATGAAAGCGCGACGCAATTGATTGGCGAAGTGCACCAGCCGATCCCGGCAAGACCGGGCCAGCATCAACGCTATGACCGCGAATACCGGCGCATGGCACGGCCAATCTATTGGTATTCCGTAATATTCATAAGCCATGACAAGCCGCTCGTCCACCTTCGAGCCGGTGGAATAACATCGGTCAATCAAATCGTTAGGCCTGAAACGCCCGCAAATAGTAGCCCACCACACCCATAATGACCCCCACTACCATCATGATAATGGCAATGACCCGTAGCAATTTTAACCCCAAGGATTCGGTCTTTGTATCCGCCTCGGTTTCATCCGGGCCAGTATGTTGAAATATTGGCCTGCGGCGATCAAGATAGCCGATGGCGAACACGCCGAAAGCGAACCCTCCGACATGGGCCGTGACTGCGACGTTGCCCGATGTCCCGGCAAGAAGGGCTATCAGTCCCAGCGGATAAATGATGAAACAGAGCACAATATAGATCAGGCTTCTACGCTCCGTGACCAGTTCCCAGATTCCGGACAGTGGCAATTGTTGCATCTTTTCATCCGGCCAGAACAATGCTCTGAGCCGGTCATCAGCATTTGGCACAAAGCGGAATGTGGCACCCAAAACACCAAAGGCGCCGGCGGAGGCGCCTATTAGGGGCGTTGTGCTGCCCCAGTTGAAGATCAAATAAGTGACCGCGCCAACGGCAGACGCACCAGCGAAAATCAAAAGAAATCCCAAACCACCAATGCGCCAGGCGACAGTGCGGCCAAAGATGAATAACGCCAGGCCGTTGCCAAAAAGATGCGAGCCGTCCCCATGTAATAAGGCATAAGTGAAAGGCGTCCAGGAGTATGCTGACCAGCCACCAGGTGCCCATGGCTGCCCATATTCGGCTACGTATCGCATTGGAATAAATGCAAACAACAGAATGAAGTTCCTATAGTATTGCGGTTGGTAAGTGGCGACAAGAATTTGCGCGATATGGGCGCCGACCAGCGCCAGAATGAAGAGGTCCACAAGGATGCTTGCGCGTCTCTTGTTTGAAAGCCCGACAATGAGCGCAATACCCAGCAAAAAGACGCTCCAGGCCGAAAGCGCATAATCATTGAATAGTAGAAAAGATTGTGCTGAGAAAACCGTCATGAAATTGGACAATACCTCCTTCTATTACGAGGAGCCCATTTGTGCTGCCGGTGAAAAACCAGCTAACTGCACGTGTCTTTAATAACGTCTGGAAGAAAATACGCCTTGATACATATCAAGAGATTTTCGACAACGAGCGGCTTCATTCCCATAGGGGCATCAAATGATTCAATCTAAGCCGGAAATGTTCTAGCTCATGGAGGGCACTGTCAGAGGCATCATTCTTGCACCGGCCTCATATGTTTCAATCAAGCGGCAAATTGGACCTGGCCTTTTTTGATCAATATGACGTGCAAGATGTTCGCGGAAATTTGCAAAACCGATGCCGTATGCTGGATAACCTCTGGCGGAAACCGATGCCGCCTGCAGTAATTCATTGTCATCCTGGTTATCCGAACAATGCCAGCAGTTTTCTTTTGATCTGTTGATCAGTTCCGCTGATTGAGCCAACGCCAATTAGTCGGTCTATCAGGAATTCCGCCAATATCAGGGTTTCGGATGCGTCAGCAACTGCATGGTGCAACAAATTTTGCCAGATCTGTACAAGATCTTTGTCCAGTTCTTCCACAAGTTTTAGGTCATCGGCATTTATAGCCAGTTCAATCTTAGATGAAATTTGTTGAAATCGTTTGGTAAGTTGCGTAATCATGATTGCCTAACGTGCCAGCATCATGCTGTGAATCCTTGTGATTCAATTACCCCAATAAAAATATACGCACTGACCTATACCTGAAATTTTAGGTTATCGGCATATGAATGTGACAATGGCACAGAATAGATAAAAATTGAATTGTATTTTGTATTAATAGTTAATACCTTGAGCTAAATTGGAAATTGTTGTCGCAATAATAATGATGATTGTGAAGTTATTCGTAGCAATCCAAAATAAATAAGCAAAAATTAACTCTTCAATATTAGATGACACTATATTTTTCCTGGTGTATAGAAGCATGCAATTACTTGATTGACTGGCGACAAATAAATGAGCTAATTTTATGCAAGATGATATGCCCGGATGAGGATTGGCCATGGCATTCTATCACAATTTGAAAAACTACGAAGCGCAAAAGGCAAAATCAATTGCCCAGCGTTTGTTAATCTTGCGCAAGGAGTTAAGCGTTTCGCCAGGCGCCAAGCGTGCGCCCGGTTCGCTGGTGGTTGGTTCGTGGAACATACGTGCATTTGATGGAGGGCGTCCGCGGCGCGATGAGAGTTTTCACTACATTGCCGAAATTATTGACAAATTTGATATCTGTGCGCTTCAGGAAATCAAAAAAGACCTGAAGCCACTGCGCCGGCTGGTTAAGCTGCTCGGGCCAAATTGGTCATACTTTGTTACCGATGTCACCGAAGGACATGCGGGAAACACCGAACGTATAGCGTTCTTATACAACACCAATCGTGTATTCTTCCGCAATCTTATTGGAGAACTGGTTTTACCGCCGGGAGATTTGATCAATGGGCGCCAAATTGCCCGGACACCGTTTTTTGCATCTTTTCAGGCGGAATGGTTCAAGTTCACGTTATGCAGCGCGCACATTGCTTTTAAGGCTGCAGCTGGATTGGCGGATCAAGAACTCAGGCGGAGGGAAATTTCTACAATTGCCAGAGCCCTTGCCGCACGGGCTAAACAGGAAGGTGAGGTCTATTTCTTTCTGGGAGACATGAACATAGACAGCCCGCAAGACCCGACAATGCAGGCACTGGAAGACAATGGTTTTAAAGCACCGTTGTTTGGCCCAACCAATCTCGCTGGCGGCAAACATTTTGATCAACTCGCGTATACTGGTGAAGGGCAACGCACCGACCTTCTTTCTCATGGCAAGTTCGATTGGCGCGGGGCGGTTTACACGCCAGATGACCGCGATCATTATGAACCTATCGCTGCGCAAATGCGTGGTGAACCTTACGACAATTGGCCGTCAAAATACTCGGGTTGGACAACGCATGAAATGTCAGATCATCTGCCAATCTGGGTTGAAGTGATGGTTGACTATTCGGATGCATATCTGGAGCGATTTATATAGAAATAGGCAAATTGCCGAAGAATATTCTGCCGTTGGTGGATAGAACCGGCATATCTCAAACTTTCAGGATGGCAATAATTTCTTCACAGGTAGTTATGGCAGCGATAGTGGATAAAGAGTCGATGGTTGAGTTATGCGCTTGCTCGCTGAATGCGGCGCAGCCATTTTCGAGAACAATGCTGTGAAAATCGCGCACATGCGCATCCCTGAGGGTTGAAGCAACGCCTCCATTGGTGACAATTCCCCCAAACACCAGGGTTTTCAATCCGGCACGATGCAATACCCACTCCAGACGGCTTTGGTAAAACGCCGAAAAGGCAATTTTCTCCACCATCAGATCCACAGGTTGCATAGCATCAATCAACTGGTGCCCAAAGGTGCCCGGCGAGAAATCTCCTTTGCCCAGAAACGGGCGCAGCTTTTGCAGATGAGGTGAGATGAAGGGTTGTCCCGCCTTGCCTGGTACCAGTGTGAAATGGGTAGAGATGATCCAGCCTCCGGCGGCACGCATGGCATCGGCAACTGGAACCAGTTGTTCAGGCAATGCGCTGATCGCTGCACATGTCTGTCCGGCACGACCATAGGCTCCTTCAGGGTGCAAAAAGTCATTTTGCATATCGACCAGTACCAGTGCGGTGGTCTTCGGGTCAAATTCAAGCATGGTTCAGGCCTTTTGATTGCGGGTGATGATCAGATTGCCGAAACGGTCCACCCTGCCTTCCAGCTCCGGCTCAATACAGATGGTGGCATCAGGTTGTTCCAGAATAGCCGGTCCGGGAATTTGGGTGCCGACTGATAGTGGCAGACGTTGATAGATTCCGGTCTGATGGAAGGCGTTGTCAAACCAAACCTGCCGGGTGCCGGTGCATGCGTCTTCCAGTGCCACGCCATCTGCCGGGGCTAGCATGGTCAGATCAAACTTGGGTCGCCTCCCGATGGCAGAGACGCGCAGGTTTAAGACCCGGACCGGTATGCCTGCAAGTGGCTTGCCGTACACTTCGCGGTAGCGGATCTCAAAAACACTTGAGATAATATCCGTACTGATCCCGGTGTTGGTACCGTCAAAATCCAGTGGCACACTCACATCTACCGTATGCGTCTGGCCAACATAGCTCATGTCGAGTTCGAACCGGACTTCTGAGCTTTCAAACGCCACGCCGGTGTTTTCCAGCAGTTGAAATCCCTTGACCGCCAGGCCGGACAATTGCCTGTCCAGTCCTGATATATCCAGCTGGCCCAAAATACCATTCACTGTCTGCACGAAATCATGACGCATGTCAGCAATCGTACAACCAAGGGCGGAATTGATACCAGGATAACGCGGCACCAAAGCACTTTTCAGGCCAACCTCCTTGATCAGCGCACCCGCATGCAGCGCGCCACCGCCACCAAATGGCATTGCGGAGAAGTTCTTGGGATCATAACCGCGTTCGATCGACACCAGCCGGATAGCACCTGCCATTTTCGAGTTCGCCACTCGAATGACCGCCTCTGCTGCGCGCATGACGTCAAGACCAAGCGGCGTGGCGACATGGGTGTCTATTGCCGCCTTTGCCGCTTCTACATCCAGTCGGTCCAGCTTGCCACCGATGGGTTTATCGGCATTGATCCGGCCTAGTACCACATTGGCGTCAGTAACGGTGGGGCGCTCATTGCCAAGCCCGTAACACACTGGTCCGGGGTCGGATCCCGCACTTTGTGGACCAACCTGCAGCAATCCGCCCGGGTCCACCGATGCGATAGAACCGCCACCGGCACCAATAGTGGTCATTTCGATCATCGGGGTGCGAACGGTCAGGCCGAAATCGATACTGGTTTGTGCAGCCAGCGAGCTTTGCCCGTCAACCACCAGCGAGACATCGAAACTGGTACCCCCCATGTCGCAGGTAATGACGTTAGGAAACCCGGCCTCGCTGGCGATAAATCCACTGGCAATCACCCCGGCGGCCGGTCCTGACAAAGTGGTGCGCACCGGCAATTGCCGGGCCGTATCGACGCTCATCACCCCGCCATTGGATTGCACAATCAGTACTTCCCCCTCAAAGCCGTCATCGTGCAAAGCCTGTTCCAGCTTGTGCAGGTAACTTGCCACAACAGGTTGCAGGTAGGCATTCAGTGTGGTTGTTGAAGTTCTTTCAAATTCGCGAATTTCCGGGAGTATATCGCTCGAGGCTCCAACATGGTTGTTGGGCCATATCTCGCGCAGGATTTTCAGCGCGGTTCTTTCGTTTGCAGAGTTTGCATAAGCATTGATGAAAACAATACAGGCGGATTGGCATCCCAGCTCAAGCAGTTTATGCGCGGCTCGCTTCACCCCATTGGCATCCACGGTTGTGCGAATGGTGCCGTCGGCCAAGGTGCGTTCCGCCACCTCGACACGGCGGTTGCGTGGTACTACAGGCTCAAACTGCCCCCATAAACCCCAGGTATTGGGACGGTCCCGGCGGCGCATTTCCAGTACGTCCCGGAACCCTTGTGTGGTGATGATGCCGGTCCTGGCACCTTTTCGTTCCAGCAGGGCATTGGTGCCAACAGTTGTTCCGTGCACAACCGTCGAGACATCGGCGAAATTTGCAATTTTCTGACGGATGCCTTCAATAAAACCTTTTGACTGGTCTGCAGGGGTTGATGGCACTTTGGTGACTTCGCAATGTCCGGAAACTTCATTCAGGAAGAAGACGTCGGTAAAGGTGCCGCCAACGTCGACACCAATCACATAGCGCGGTGCATCTTCGCTCATGATTGTGCAGCCTTCCTCAGTTTGGTCGTTTGACGAGTGTTTACGTCGCCGTTCTGATCCAGCGCCACGGCGTAGTCTCGTACAGCACTTTGCTGGCTGACAAAACCAAGGGCAACATCACGCGCTACAGCTGCCGGCTGGCGTTCAAACGGCAAGCCATAGCCGCCGCCGCCCGGGGTCTCCAGACGCACGCACTGGCCTTTCTTCAATTTGATCCCAACCATTTTTGAAACCATCGGCGGGATGTAATCGCCATCCTGCTGCTGGTAGGTGAATTTGTTAAGCGCCGCCGGTTTGCCACCGACAACGCCGGGGGGAGGGAATTTTCCACGTTCACCAAATAAAAAGACATCCGCATTTTCTTCCAGCAATTCAATTTCATAGATTGCCCCAAGACCGCCACGGTGGCGTCCCGGTCCACCACTGTCAGGACGCAGGCTCCATTGGGTGAACATTACCGGATAAGCAGCTTCCAGTATTTCTGCCGGAGGAATGGTCGCGGTAGAAATTGGCGCATTACCATGGTTCAGGCCGTCGCCTTCAGGATGGCCACCATGACCGCCACCAAAAAATGAGAACATCACCCAACGGCTTTTGTCTTTGCGAAAACCGGCAAGTGACAGGGCATTGATTGTACCATAAGCGCAACCATTGACCCGTTCGGGTGCCACATCCGCCAGGGCACAGAAAATCACGTCGATAATGCGCAGGATGGTTTCAGTATAACCCCCGACCGGTTTGGGCGCGCGTACGTTCAACAGTGAGGAATCCGGGATGATCACCTCGATTGGCTCCAGAACGCCGGCATTGGCCGGGACTTCCGTAAACAGGTGTTTGGTGGCCACATAGATTGAGGCAATGGCGGTGGAGAGCGAGATATTGACCGGTCCGGCACAGGCATCCGACGTGCGGCTAAAATCAAGCGTCATCCGATCATCTTTGATGGTCATATCCAGTACAATTTTCAATGGCTTGTCAACAATGCCGTCATTGTCGAGAAAGTCTTCGGCTGAATAAGTTCCATCCGGCAAATCAGATATATTTGCCGCCATCAGTTTGGCCGCGCGATTGCGCAACTCCAGTAATGCTTCTGCCACAATTGTATCGGAATACTCATCCAGCAGTGCCTTCATCCGCCGCATTCCCAAATCAAGTGCGTTGATCTGTCCGTTCAGGTCGCCATAAAGACTGCCAGGCAAGCGTGAATTCGCCAGCAGAATATCGACCACGTCCTGACGCAGCTCGCCCTTGCAAAAAAGTTTTACCGGCGGGATCAGCATGCCTTCCTGAAAACTTTCCGTAGCAACCGGGTTGTAGTTCCCGGGCACGTTGCCACCCACATCGTGCCAGTGACCGACCGAGGCAAGGAAGCAGAATATCTGGCCGTCCCGGTAGAAAGGCTGCACCAGCCTGAAATCTGAAAGATGAGTGCCACCATCATAGGGGTCATTAAAAATATAAATGTCGCCATCAGCCAGGTCACCGTCCTTTGACGCTTTTTCAATCACTGCTTTCACAGCAAAAGACATGGCGCCGACGAAAATTGGCAAACCGGATTTACCCTGCACCAGCGTTTCGCCGGTCTTGGCGTGGTAAAGTCCGTGTGAGGCATCATGTGCCTCAGCAATTATTGGATTGAATGCGCTACGAAACAAGGTGGCATCCATTTCGTCCGCGATTTGTTCCAGACGGCCTTTCAGCACCGCCAGGGTCACTGGATCAATCATTGTTATCCTCAAAGTTTACCGCATCGTAACTTGCTCCAAGGGCCAGCAGGTCATCGGTGCCGAGCAATCCGTTTAATCCGTCGAAGTCCAGCATCCGGTGTTGAAACGGCACGTTTGACCCATGAGTTTTAAGGCTAGAAAGATATTCCTGTATGGTCCTGGCTATGGCTCGCACCATGCCACCTGGAAAGATTGCAAGCGAAAATCCGATGGTTTTCAGTTCTGCAGCGGTTTTCTGGGGCGTCCTGCCACCCTCGACCATATTGGCCATCAGCGGTAGGCGAGATCCAAAACGCTCGACAATCGCCTGAATCTGTTCCATGGATTGTGGCGCTTCGACAAAAAGGATATCAGCCCCGGCCTCGGTATACTGTTCCGCGCGGTCCAGAGCAGCGTGAAAGCCTTCCACCGCAATGCCATCGGTACGCGCAATAATCAGGGTATCAGAACTACGCCGTGCATCCAGTGCCGCTTTGATCTTGCCGACCATTTCAGCGCTACTCACCAGTGTTTTGCCGCTCAGGTGACCGCAACGTTTGGGCAGGGTCTGATCCTCCAGCTGGATAGCGCCAGCCCCTGCGGATTCGAATAGGCGTATCGTGCGCATGACGTTGAGTGCATTGCCAAAACCGGTATCAGCATCGACCACAATGCGCAATTTACAACGTTCTGAGATTACCGACAGTGTTTCGGCAACTTCGGACATGCCAACCAGTCCGATATCCGGACGCCCAAATCGTGTATAGGCGATAGATGCCCCCGAAAGATAGGCTGCGTGAAACCCCGCCTGTTCCACCATGGCGGCACCGAACGCATCAAATATGCCGGGAGCGATGGCAATCTCATCCCCGGATAACTGGCTTTTCAGGTTTGGGTGGAGCGTCACGTTGCAGCATCCCTTGTTGCCAGCCTTTTTTCCAGATGCTTCACCAGACCACCGTCTCTTACTATTTCCAGAAGATTGTCAGGCAATCGATCGCACTGATAGGTCTCATCGGTGGTGTGATTGGTAATTACGCCGTTTGCTGCATCTGCTGATATTTCATCACCCATGCGTATATTACCGGCATTTTTGCAAGTCAGCGCAACAACGCCAAAATTCAAGGCATTGCGAAAGAAAATTCCGGCAAAGGATTTGGCAACCAGTGTGCGCACGCCAAGAAACTGCAGAGCCTGCACTGCCTGTTCGCGAGAAGAACCAATGCCGAAATTCTCACCGCCAACTATCACATCACCCGGATTTACATTCCCGGCAAATTGCGGATCAGCTGCCTCAAGACAATGATCGGCAAGTTGTTTTAGCGGGCCTTTCATGTAGAGACCGGGGGCAAGAATATCCGTATCGATGTTGTCACCAAATACCCAGGCTTTCCCGTTTTTTGTCATATCCTACCCTCTTCAAGAAATTCCCGTGGATCAGTAATGAAACCGGTCACTGCACTTGCCGCCACAGTGTAGGGTGAACCGAGGTATACCTTTGACGTCAAAGCTCCCATACGTCCCTGAAAATTACGTGCGGTCGAGGAAATGCAGGTTTCATTTTCAGCCAGTACACCCGCGCCATATCCAGCGCAAGCCCCACACCCCGAGGGCATCAGGATAGCGCCAGCTGCAGTCAGAGTTGCCAATGTACCATCACTCGCAGCGGCAGCGGTAATTCTGGTGCTCGCGGGCGCCAGTAGCAAACGGGTACTGCTGGAAATTTTGCGACCTTTCAAAACGGCGGCAGCCATATGCAGGTCATCCAGTTTTGCCCCGGTACAGCCCCCGATATAGGCCTGATGCACAGATACGCCCGTATGCATGTCCACTGGTGCGCAATTGGCCGGAGAATGAGGTGCTGCCACATAGGGGGAAAGGCTTGAGGCATCCACGAGGTGTGTTTTCAGATATTCTGCATCCGCGTCGCCCAACCATTTTTCTCGATCACCCGCATCACCGCCCGCGGCGCGAATATAGTCTGTTGTCGTTTCATCAGCAGCAATCAAACCGGTCTGTGCTCCAAGTTCCGCTGCCATGTTGCACAGCGTCATGCGGCTCATCATTGGCATATCGCAAACCGTGTTTCCGCAATACTCAATCACCTGATATTCCGCGCCACCTGTGCCTATACGTGCACATAGATGAAGGATGATATCCTTGGCGCATATGCCGGTTCCAAGAGAACCGTTTATATCGACACGTATGGTGCCCGGGACTTTTATCCATGTCTCGCCCGTTACCAGAATCCCGGCCATATCGGTGGCTCCCACGCCAAACATGAAACATCCAAATGCCCCCCCGGTTGGTGAATGGCTGTCACCGCCAACCACGAATTTGCCCGGTGACAAGTGGCCGCGCTCAGGCAGAACCACATGGCAGATGCCCTGCATATCATAAAATCTGCTAATCCGGTTATCGCTCACCCATTTTCGGGTCATATCCAGTATTGCGGCACTCATCGCATCAACCGCCGGCACAAAATGATCCGAGATCACCACCACTTTGTCCGGGTTCCAGACTGTTGCACCAAGCTGTTCCAATATCGGTTTCACCCGCCGAGGACCGCCGCTGTCATGCATCATCGCCAGATCGACCGTGCAGGTTACCACCTCGCCCGGATTAACGCTTTGGCGTCCGCATGCGCGTGCTATTATTTTTTCTGCCAGTGTTGCGGCCATTATTTTTATAGTTCCAGGCGACTAGTTTCCCATCAATACCGGGTCAAATGGATAGGTGGTCAGGTTTTCGTGACCATCTTGTGTTATCAGGACCTGATCTTCAAGCTTGATCGAGAAATCCCCTCCTACAGCACCTACGAGTGCTTCGACGCACAGCACCATTCCGGGCTCCAGAACATAGTCGAATGCCCCTTCGACAAACTGGCTTGGATAGGCAATTGTTGGCCATTCATCGCACAGGCCCACGCCGTGCATTTTGCAACCATATTTCAGAGGTTCAAATACATCGTCGAGATGGTGCCCGCCATAGGTCAACTCGCTCATACTGACGCCTGGTTTCAGCATTTCAATATTGGTCATTATATGCTCATGTGCGTGGCGCATAGCATAGACCATTTCATTTGATGGCTTATCATCGCCAAACCACCAGGTTCGAGAAATATCAACGCAGATGCCATAAGTGCCGATCAGATCGGTATCAAAGGCGACTATCTCATTGTTTTGCAGAATTCGGGGGCCACATTCCTGGAACCACGGATTAGTTCGCGGGCCAGTTGTCAGCAAACGCGTCTCAATCCATTCACCACCACGTTTGATGTTTTCTGCGTGAAGAACCGCCCAGATTTCATCCTCGGAAAGGCCCGTCCGTGTCTGCTCATACATCGCACCAACGGCGGTTTCGCCAGCATGCATGGCGCAGCGCATGGCAAGGATCTCATCGGGCCCTTTTATCGAGCGGCTTTTCTCGGTAACTTCCTCACCTTCCTCAATCGTGAAGCCCGTTGCTTCAAGCGCCTTCAGACCGGCAATCTGAATTTTGTCGACGGCCAGGGCGCGGTTATCACCGGAATGTTCACGCATTAATTCGTCAACCTGAACAACGAAACTCCTTGCATCGTCTTCACCCTTGTCACCGCTGACCATATAAAAGGATGAAGCGCCCGAGCGGCATTCTCGAACCAGTGGATTGAAATCCGCCAGAAAAGGCGAATTCTTGTAATCCCAGATCACCATATATCCGTCGGCACACAAAAGGACCGCACGGAAAGGATTGTGGGTATTCCACAATTGCATGTTTGTGGTGTCTGTGGCGTAGCGGATATTAAGCGGATCAAACATCAGCAACCCACCATAGTGCCGCTCTACTATGTGCTGGGTAAGCCGCTTCCAGCGAAATTCCCGCATACGCTGTAGATTTGGTAAGGTCAGTCCGGCCCTCTCCCACTCCCGGAAGGCCAGTTGAGTTGGTCCGATTTCGATACGGTCAAGATCGTTTGGTGTTCCATCACCCAGGGTCGTTCCTCGGCTTGGATCTATCTTGCGGATGTCAGAATAATACTGTTTCATGGCCATCATTCCAATCTGTTTTATCAACGGTAAGAACATTACAAATTGGTTGTCAATGAATTTTTGTGCCGATCCTGGCATCGCAAAAGGAATGCGGCTGGCAGTCGGGGGATGGATGGTTTGCGCGGCTTTTTTCAAATGCAAAATTAATAGATTGATTCAGGAAAGCTCTCTATTGTCAGTTGAGTTTTTCTATATATCTGGATAGCTGCTCTCGCGGCAAGAACTGCGGAGAGCAATTTGAACATTTGACTTTTTGACGGGTACTTCTGTTCGCACTGCCTTGCATATTCCCGCAAATTTGAGATTTACAAATTGAGAGTATCAGGATCAATGTCCAAAATTGCCTGATAGTGACTCAAATAGACCTTGCCGGTCAGGTGCTTGAAAAACTCCATTTTCTTCAAGCCGTCCATAACCGGGCCTTTGATTTCGGACATTCAAAACAGAACACCTGAATCTTTAAGCCTGTGGTTGATTTCTTCAATGCTTTCAAGTGCGCTCGCGTCAATGGCGTTCACGGCTGAACACATCAGAACTACATGTTTGATTTCAGGACGGCTGGTTATGTAGCCGTAAATAAAATCCTCCAGATAGCGGGCATTGGCAAAATACAGGCTTTCGTCGATCCTGATGGAAACGACCGAGGGACTGGTGTTTACATTGTGGCGCAGAATATTACGGAAGTGCTCGCTCCCCGCGACATTGCCAACAATCGCCAAATGCGGCCTGCTGGTATTATAAAGATGGATTCCCACGGACAAGGCAACACCGACCGTAATACCCAGTTCCAAACCGAATATCAGCGTCACCACTATTGTTGCCAGCATCGCTGAAAAATCCGTGCGTGAATACCGCCAGGTGTGACGCATTGTTGCAAAGTTGATAAGCGAAACAACCGCAACAATGATAATTGCCGCCAGCGTCGCGACTGGAAGATAATATAGCATAGGCGTCAGCAATAGCGTCGCGACAGCAATGCAAACGGCAGTGAAGGCGCCAGCCGCAGGGGTCTTTGCGCCGGCATCAAAGTTGACGACCGAACGCGAGAAACCTCCGGTTACCGGATAGGCCCCTGAAAATGCCGAGCCGAGATTTGCCATCCCAAGACCAATCAGTTCCTGATTTGGATTGATGCGCTGCCGTTTCTTTGCCGCCAGTGTCTGGGCAATCGAGATAGACTCCACGAAGCCAATTATACTGATAAGCATCGCCGGGCCTGCAAGTGCCGACCATAATTCCATATCAAAGGAAGGAATTGAAAAACCTGGCAATCCAACCGGTACTTCACCGATAATGTGCACACCGTAACCGGCAAAGTCAAAAACCGCGGAAACAATTACCGTCACGCTGACTGCAATCAGCGGGCCGGCCTTGGCGAGAACCGACGCCAGAATTGAGTTGGCACCTTTGGAAATCAGGAAAGGTTTTAGGAGATTTTCTGGACCAGTACAAAAATACAATAACGCCGATGCCCAATATCAGACTGATCAGATTGGTTTGTGTGATTTGTCCCAGAATAGATGTGACCAGCTGATAAAATCCTCGCCCCGCAACCTTTATGCCAAGAAGATGTTTTAGCTGGCTGGTTGCTATGATAATTGCCGCCGCATTGATAAAACCGGTAATCACCGGATGGCTTAGAAAATTGGCCAAAAAACCCAGTCTGAATACTCCCATGGCCAGCAGGAACAGGCCTGAAATGAATGCAAGCAGGATCGCGGCGGTCAGATATTCCGCTGTACCCTGATCGGCAATTGTGCCAACCGCGGAAGCAGTCAACAGGGAAACGACCGCCACAGGGCCAACCGCCATCACTCGACTGGTGCCAAATAGCGCATAGGCAACGAGTGGTAAAATGCTGGCATACAGGCCAATTTCCGGAGGCAGCCCGGCAAGCAGTGCATAGGCCAGGGCCTGGGGGATGAGCATTATAGTGACAGTGATCGCGGCAACCAGATCGTTTGAAAACGTATTCGTGTTGTAGGTAGCAAGCCATTCAGCTGGTGGAAACCAGCTGGAAATTGTGCCCGAATTTAGATCCAGTCTGACCTGTTTGGCTGCATTCACCAATTTATCAAGTTTCAAGATAAGGTCCCCTTGACTGGATTATCGGAAAATCTATTGGGCTGAAGTCAAAAAATAGTGCCAGACCAAATAGCCTGATGATCAAATTCAGCCAGTATTTGTCTCATGCGCTAACCAATTACATATGCTCTGCTGATGGAGCAGATTTTTTATTCAGGGATGCTACGAAACCAGGGTAATCTATTCAAGTGGGTTTTGCTGGCAAAGCTGGTCTGACAGATCTCTTAGGGTACGTTCCAGGCGTTCAAGTAGCTCGGTTGCTTCTTCAGTCGTAATTGTGAGTGGTGGTGATACCAGAAACCAGTGCCCATATTTTCCACCTGAAGTTGGGCGGGAATAAATCATCAGGCCATTGTTAAGGCCATGAATTCTTACAAGGTCAGTTGGCTGCAATTCATTTTCAAACGATGCTTTGGTTGTTTGATCGGCGACGATTTCAACGGCAAGAAGCATTCCAAGACCACGAATGTCACCAATGATAGGTAGTTTCGCTTTCAGGCTTTCCAGGCCTTTCCGCAGTTTTGCTCCCGTTACAATGGCGTTGTTAGTGAGATCAAGGCGCGCATATTCATCCAGTACAGCCAATCCGGCAGCCGATGACACAGGATTTGCATTGTAAGAATACTGGAATTCGAACCCGGTGAGATCAGCAAGTTCATCGACCATGATTGCCGGGGCAAGAACGGCACCTAACGGACTGTATCCGGAAGCCATGCCCTTTGCCATGGTAACAATATCTGGCAAGGCATCCGGCCAGTGGTGGGCAGCAAGAAATTTACCCGTGCGCCCCATGCCGCATAAAATTTCATCGAAAACCAGATGAATGGCGTGTGATGTGCAGATTTCCCGGATCTGACAAATATATTCCCTGGACGGCACGACACATCCTGTAGACAGGCCGCCAACCGGCTCAATGACGAATGCAAGAACATTGCTGGCTCCCAATTCACTAATCCTGGATTCCAGTGCGTCGGCGCAATGTCGGGCATAGCTTTTGATATTGTGATTTGGTGGCAGACGGTATGTCAGCGGAGCAGGAATTTTGGGTGTTGGTTCGGTAAATCCCTGCAGGAACGGTTTCATCATGATTTCGCCGTTCATGGCAAGTGTGGCAATTGTGGCGCCGTGATAGGAGGGTTGACAGGTAATAACTCTGGTTTTTGATGGCTTTCCGGTGGCAATTGCATATTGACGGAGAAACTTGATGGCATTTTCCATCGCTTCACTTCCACCCGAGGTCAGATGAATACGTTCAAATCCGGGACCTGCCAGTTTGGCCAGGCGTTGACAATATTCGATGTTGGGACGGTTTTGCGCCAGTCGTGCAAAAGCATATTCCATTTTCTTTGCCTGGGCAGCCATAGCCTCGGCAACAACAGCGTTGCCGTGGCCGATATTACTGACAACCGGACCGGAAGAAACATCGATATAAGATGTGCCCTGATCATCCCACATATGTATTCCCGAGGCTCGCTCGATAAGGGGTAGAGGGACCTTGTTGGCAGTGGCATAGAAGGCCGATTGTCCCCTTCCATCATTGTGTTTGGTCGAATGTTCTACAGATATATCGGGCATCGGATTCTCCATTTTTGCGAATTCACATCCTGTGATACAATTCCATTATATTGTATCGATAGTATTGACGTGCATATCGAGTCAATATAAACATTGTCATCATGACAATGTGGCTTCCTGACCTGGATGGTAAATCCGGTCCGAAATATCAATCGATTGCTCTGGCAATCGGTGAAAGCATAGCTAGTGGCAGCTTGAAGGAGCGCGACCGATTACCTCCACAGCGTGAGCTTGCCTATCAATTGGGTGTATCGCTCAATACGGTGAGCCGGGCTTATTGCGAGGCAACAAATAGAGGTTTTTTATGTGGTGAAGTAGGACGCGGAACATATGTTCGCGTCCATGGGCATCTTCCCTCCTCCAACACCGGCAATGGTATGATGCGAACAATCGATGGTCCCGTTGATTTCACCCTGAACCTGCCCGCCCATGGCAATGGAGCCATTGCGCTTGCCGAAACGCTCGAAACTCTGAAGCATTCCAATGCCCTGTCATCTTATCTCGACTATCAAACTGGGAATGATTTGAAACGCCACACCCGGGCCGCGGCATCGTGGATCAGCCGGCTTGGTTTTGAAGCTTCAGGTGATGATATCATCCTGACAAACGGTGCACAGCACGCCATTATGGTGGCATTGTTGGCAATCACCCGACCAGGGGATGTTCTTTTGGTTGAACCGATGACCTACGCTCCTGTCAAATCAATAGCGCTCCATCTCGGTTTGATACTGTTTGCCGTGGAAATGGACGAAGGGGGATTGTCACCACAGGCTCTGGATGCGGCTTGTAGTTCAACCGCTGCAGCAGTCCTCTACTGTTTGCCGACATTGCACACACCCACGACAATCACCATGTCATCTGAGCGTCGGCGGGAAATTGCCGAGATCGCCAGAAAACATCAACTGACGATTATTGAAGATGACGTCTTTGGATTTTTGCAGTCACACAGACCTCCGCCGCTGGCAGGTTTTGCTCCTGATTTGACAATTTTGATTTCCAGCGTATCAAAATGTCTCGCTCCAGGCCTTCGCATTGGCTATATTCACGCGCCAAAAAGGCTTCAACGCGCACTGCGGGCCGCAGTGAATCTATCATGCTGGATGCCCCCGCCTTTGATGGCTGAGATCGCCAGCATGTGGATTGAAGAGGGCACAGCCGACAATCTCAACGAATTCCAGAGAATTGTCGCCCGAACCAGACAAAAACAGGCGCAACAAATTCTCGATGGGCACGAAGTGTTGTCAGACCCAGAAGGATTTCATTTGTGGCTTTTGCTGCCGACCCACTGGCGCGCAGATACCTTTCGTGCCGCTGCTGAAAAATCAGGCGTAAAAGTGCTGACGGGAGAAACTTTTGCGGTTGAACAAAACACTGCCCCCCAGGCTGTCAGACTTTGCCTTTCTCATGAAATTTCAGATGAACGGGTGAACAAGGGACTGGGCATCCTCGCCGGTTTACTGGCGGAAACCAGCGACCCTGGCCTGCTGGTGGTCTGATTTTGTAACCATGAATGGGTCAGGAATTCAGCACATTACTTCAGGCTCGATACGGCATATTTTAGTTGGCACTTCAATTCCAGGTGACTAAGTCGTGGATTCATAAACACCCAGCCATAACCTTATTGCAGCCAGCTTGAATCACAGCCACCAGGCAATCTCAATTCATCCATGGACCGGCAGGCATTACCCCAAGAACGGACATATTATCTCGGCACACAAACGGTAGATAATGTTAAGGATTGTCGGACATCTGGCCCTTGATTGAGTTTGCGGCGAATTCGGATTGCCAGGTGTCGGACAATCCTCAGTGAAAGAAACTGCGGGATAGGTCTGCGGTGTTTGTGGCTTGGCTATGGATATAGTTGCACGGCTGGTTTTTCTGGAGCGGTTTTTGTAGGTGGTCATTGCGGAGTTTTGACCCGCAAAAGACCCTGCTGCGTGGTTTTGTGCGGTGTTTTCGATTGGACAAACCCACTGGCCTGCCATTGTTTTTTACAAGAACTGGATATTTGGCCAATCGGGACTGCCACCAGTCTGGAACCGGTGTTGAGCGCTTTTGACGATTTGAGTTTGCGCTGATGTATAAATTCAAGCTGCGTTCCTTGTTTTTGCGGGCGGCGGATGTGTCCAGGGTTTTTCGGCTCTGGGGAAGGTTTCAATGATGATCATAGGCCCGCCACAACATGGGCAGGACGGCAATTCCATGGCAGATACATTGTCGCCTTCATTGGGGTCGCCTTCATTGGGTGTTTCGTTGTCAGGCGGTAGATCAAGCAATTTACGGCACAGGGCAATGTTCCTGGCGCGATAGCCATTGGCAAACAGACCGTAATGGCGGATGCGATGAAAGCCATGCGGCAGGACGTGGATGAGAAAGCGGCGGATGAACTCGCCTGCATCCAGGGTCATAGTTTTCTGTCGGTCCCGCCCTTTTGCACGGTAATCCTTCCATTTGAACGTGACTTGATTATCCTCAATTTTCAGCAGACGGCTGTTTGCGATAGCCACTCTGTGGGTGTAGCGGGACAGGTAAGCAAGAACCGCTTTTGGTCCGGCAAAGGGGCGTTTGGCGTAAACGACCCAATTGGTTTTGTGTAAACGTGCCAGGAAGCCTGCGAATGCCGCGCTATCCGCCAGGTGGATGTGTTCACTGAAGAAGCTCAATCGCCCCGCCTCATGTGCCGCAAACAGCTTCTCAAGAAACAACCGGCGGAACAATTTTGAGAGTACCCATACGGGCAGGAAGAAGCCGGGCTTGCAGGATACCCATGTTTTTTCATCCCGCGATATCCCGCCACCGGGCACGATCATGTGTACATGGGGATGATGAGTCATGGCAGAGCCCCATGTGTGGAGAACAGATGTCATCCCGATCTTTGCCCCCAGATGTCTGAGATCGGCAGCGATGGTGATCATGGTCTGGGAACTGGCTTTAAGCAGCAGATCGTAAACTACCGCCTTGTTGTGATAGGCAATATCGGCGATTGCAGCAGGTAACGTAAAGACCACATGGTAGTAGGGCACTGGTAGCAATTCCGCCTGTCGCGCCTCCAGCCATTTGATGGCCGCACCGCCTTGGCACTTGGGACAGTGCCGGTTGCGGCAGGAATTGTAGGCGATCCGCAAATGCTCACAATCGGCGCACTGTTCCACATGGCCACCGAGTGTTGCAGTACGGCAGATCTCGATTGCACTCATCACCTTCAACTGGCCGAGGCTTATGTGACCGGCATTGGCTCTACGCCATGCCGCCCCGTGATCGCGGAAGATGTCCGCAACCTCCAATCTTGCACGGGACATGGATCTGCGGCGATTATCCGGTGCTCACTCCGGATTTGGTCAATATCTTATCGAGCGGGCTCATAACCTCGCGGATCGTTTTGGTCGCCACCTGTGTGTACAATGCCGTGGTGGTCAGCTTCTTGTGCCCAAGCAGCACCTGGATCACGCGAATATCGATGTTCTGCTCCAGCAGATGTGTTGCAAACGAATGCCTGAGCGTGTGTGGCGTTACCCGTTTGTCGATCTCCGCCATTTGAACCGCGGCATGGCAGGCACGGTTGAACTGGCGGGCTGAGATGGGATTGACTGGGTTCTGGCCGGGAAACAGCCAGCCCTGCGGTCGGGCCTCAACCCACCAGGCACGAAGCAGTTCAAGCAGGTGGGGTGACAGCATCACATAGCGGTCTTTACCGCCCTTGCCCTGTTCCACGCGGATGACCATGCGTTCTGAATCAATATCGGCAATCTTCAGCGAGGCTACCTCTGACGCGCGTAATCCGCAGCCATAGGCAACGCTCAATGCCGCCTTATACTTCAACCCAGGACCGGGAGCGCATTCAAGCAGGCGTGCCACCTCCTCAGGGCTTAAAACCACCGGTAATTTGCGGGGCTGGCGTACCGTGCTGGTAAATTTTCTGACATCATCGCGCCCCAGTGTGGTGCCGAAGAAAAACCGCAAGGCCGAAACGGCGGCGTTGATCGTAAAGGGTGAAGTACCATTATCGCTCAGATGCAACTGGTAGCGGCGAATATCCTCA
This sequence comes from Pseudomonadota bacterium, assembly GCA_024226105.1. Taxonomy (GTDB): domain Bacteria; phylum Pseudomonadota; class Gammaproteobacteria; order Arenicellales; family Poriferihabitantaceae; genus JAAELZ01. The sequence goes on from JAAELZ010000211.1 coordinate 21,155, forward strand.
CCGCTGGCCTGATCCGGCGGGAAGCCCAGAAACCGGCTGAAGTTCTTAATACGCCGGATGTAATCCTTCTGCGTCTTCTCACCAAACCGGCGGATCGACATGTCTTCAATCATACGTGTGCGAAGTGTGGAAACCTTCTCCTGTGTCATGGGAATACTCCTGTTTACTAAACTTGTGACTTTTACAATCACAAGTCTCGCAGACAGAACGCTTCACCGCGATACACCCACCAATACCGCGAGAGCGGTTTCGTTCAATGGCACTTTTCTGACATACCCCGGCTTCAAATGTTTATCTCAATCACCTCCGAAAACGGACATGAAATTAGCGCGGTGACAGACGAATTTTATGAGTATGCCTCCTGTTTCTCCAACAATCTGTCAATCACTCTTTTCAGATATGAATTGTCGACACTATGCCTGGCAATCTCGATTGTTAAAGACCGGTCAAGTTCCACTTTAACATCAAACGGCGCAACCAAAACACCCGAGGCTAATTGCGATTGTACCAAATTTTGGTGGCCGATCAGCACACCTGCGTCATTTTTCGCTTCCTCAACAGCTAGCGAATACAGCGAGAATGCGGGACCGCTCACCGGCAATTTTTGTCCGGGGAGCACTTTGTGGAACCAGGTTTTCCAATCATCAGACCAGGTTGTGTCATGCAGAAGCACTGCATTTGCCAAATCTGCGGGAGAGCCGAGATCATCAGCAACTTTTGGCGAGCACACCGGGAAAATGCTGTCTCGTCCAATGACGATTGATTTTTCGCAAACCGGGTGTTCTTCATAAAATATTGACAGATCATAAGGTTCCCGTTTCAACATCGGGCGTTGCTCGAGGGCGGCAACGGAAAGTGAGATTTCGGGCATGGCTGCCCTGATTTCCGGAAACCGGGGTGATAGCCAGAGTTGAGCGACGCTTGGCAGTGCGGCAATGCGGATTTCGTGCGTAATGGCATTTGCCCGCAGTTTATTTACCGCTTCGCCCAACCGGTCAAAAGCTTCGATGAAATCAGTCAAAGTACCTGCACCAAGTGCCGTCAGTTCTATGCCCTGGGGATGGCGCTTGAACAGTTTTTTGCCGGTCCACGCCTCAAGCGACTTGATGTGCTGAGCCACAGCACCCGGCGTGACGCAGAGTTCTGCTGCCGCATCAGTGAAACTTTCCAGTCTTGCCGCAGCCTCAAAAGCGCGCAGTGAATTCAAAGCCGGCATTTTCGGGCGGGGAGGAGATACTGACATGCAATTAATATACCCCTAGTTTTTCTACGGCTAAATTCTAGCAGAACTCGTTTGCGAACTGCAACCCTTTCTGGTTAGGATTTGCGTTCAATGAGGAGATTAATATGCCTGCATTAGAAAAACGTGACTGGGTACCATCCCATTGTGAAACCTATGTCCAAGGATTGGCACACTCAGCTTCGCTGGCAGATGTGGACAGTATTGCCAGAAGAGTTGAAGCCCTGATTGAGCGTAATCGGAAAATTCATGAACGCGATTGTTTTAACCTGAATCCGGCAACCAATGTCATGAACCCGCGGGCCGAAGCGGTATTATCGGCCGGGCTCGGGTCGCGTCCTTCGCTTGGCTATCCCGGCGACAAATATGAAATGGGCCTGGAGGCGATAGAAGAAATTGAAGTTGTCTGTGCCGAATTATGCGCGGAAATATTTAACGCCAAATATGCTGAAATTCGTGTTGCTTCCGGAGCTTTGGCCAACCTCTACGGATTCATGGCCATTTGCAAGCCGGGTGATGCCATCATCGTTCCACCCGCATCAATTGGTGGCCATGTCACTCATCATGATGCAGGATGTGCGGGTCTTTACGGATTGCAGATATACCCGGCTCCGGTCAACGCCGATGGGTTTAGTTTCGATGTGGCAGCAACACGGGCACTGGCACAACGTGTAAAACCAAAACTGATCAGCATTGGTGGCAGCCTTAATCTTTTTCCCCATCCGGTGAAGGAGATCAGAACAATTGCCGATGAAGTTGGTGCAAAGGTCCTGTTTGACGCTGCCCATCAATGCGGCATTATTGCCGGTGGTGCCTGGCCTGATCCACTGGGTGAGGGCGCCCATCTGATGACCATGAGTACTTATAAAAGCCTGGCGGGTCCTGCGGGCGGTCTGATCGTTACCAATGACGCGGAAATTGCCGAGCATCTGGATGCAATTGCCTTTCCCGGCATGACCGCCAATTTTGATGCAGCGAAATCAGCGGCACTCGCCATAACCATGCTGGACTGGAGAGTTCACGGGAAAGCCTATGCCCAGGCGATGGTTGATGTTTCCAAATCGCTTGCCATTGAACTTGACGCACTCGGCCTGCCGGTATTTGCCAAACACCGGCGGTTCACTCAGTCGCATCAATTCGCAATTGAGGCGGCCGATTTTGGCGGTGGTCAGGCAGTTTCGAAAATACTTCACAAATCCGGATTTTTAGCCTGTGGAATTGGCTTACCTGTTGCCGCAGTTGAGGGAGACTTGAATGGCCTGCGAATTGGTACCCCGGAGCTTGTTCGCTGGGGGATGACGGTGGAGCACACGAAACAACTGGCAAACCTCATCGCCCGCGCTTTCACCACCAATAATCCCGGTTCACTGGCTGAAGAAGTAGCGGCCATGAGAAGCCGGTTCAACAAAATTCATTTTGTTTGTGCGGGTGATTGAGGTTCTGGTTCTCTCAATTTTCTCAGATATTAGTATAAAATATAGATGCTCGCTTGAAATACAGACTTGATAGCACACCGGCAATTGACAGGAAAAGCATCAAAACAAAAGCAGTCCGGTAATCACCGGATTGATCGAAAAACACTCCGCCCAGATAGGCTCCAAACCCACCGGCCATTTGATGGACCATGGAGATAAAACCGGTAATTGCACCCAAATATCGAAGGCCAAAAGCCTTGCGCACAAATACCACGGTTAGTGGCGCGGTTGCCAAAAAAGTCAGGCCATAACCCAGCGCAAAGATCGTGACACTCAAACTGTCCTGACTGAATATAATCAATGTAAACAAAAATATGCGCAGGATGAAGCAGGCGATGGTTGGTTGCAACGGGTCCGATTTATCAGACCAGAATCCTGACAAAATTACTCCAATCACAGCAGTTAACCCCATTAACGCCAGAATGTTCCCAGCCAACAATGTCGATACTCCCTGATCCTGGGCAAAGGCAACAACATGGGTTGCCACAAAGAAATCCTGGAAACCGCAGATCATGTAAATAATTATCAAGCGCCTGAAATAGGGAGTATCACGAGCATCCCGGAATTTTACCGAATTATCAGTTTGTGCTGCGGATTTTTGTCCGGGTTCATTCTTGAAATCCCTTTGACTGACCGCCATCAGAACAAATGGCACCAATGCCAGATTGGCCACACCGAGCCAGAGATAAACCGGTTTCCACCCGGATTGAACCAGGATTACGGCAAGTACCGCTATCATCACTAATTGCCCAAAACCCATGCCTGAAATGGCGAACGCGTTGGCCAGTCCAATTCGCTTTGGAAACCACTGCGTAATCATCACTCCTACAGGTGTAAGTGAAGTCAGGCCATTTCCGAATGCAAATATTATGCCGTAAAGCAAAAATGCCTGCCAGGGCGCCAAAGCGAAGCTGATCAGGCCGATTCCAAGTGCGCTGATGATCAGCCCGGCTACAAGCACATGCGTTAGATTGAATCGATCTGCCAATCGCCCGGACAGATACATGCACAGGCTGGATACTACCAGAGAAACAAATACCGCCAGGCTGACAATGCTTCGCGACCAGTCAAAATCTGCGGCCATTGGTTTCAAGGTCAGACCAATTGCAAAACGCGAGCCACCACCTACCAGCAGCACCAGAAACCCGGTTACCAAAACAGCAAAATAACGATTCATATAATTCGCATACCTGTAAGTGCTCCGGAATTTCGGGTAGCATTGTTAATCCGTTAAAGCCATCGACTGCAGAACCGGTCTTGTGAAATGGCATCACCCCAGGGGGACATAATTTCTGTCATACCGGTATTTTCTCCGAAACTTCGAGCAACGGCGCTGGGGCAAGCAAAAGAATAGGGATAATTGGTTCGTCGCGCTCGTCTTAACGGGTGTTGGGCGGCAATCAATTGTTTTGTTTTTTCCTCAAGGCTATGGTCTGCCACGACCATGTCACCGCCGCTCATGTCGATGCGGGGATGATGAAATGCCTGTTCCAGGTCCATATCATAATCGCACAGGAACGAAGTCAGTTGCATTACTGCCGGCATGATTTTACGGCCGCCGGAAGCACCGACAGCAAAAGACATATCGCCTTTGTGGCCAATGGCAGGGCACACATTCATCAGGCATTTTTTGTCCGCACCGAGGGAATTCGGTTTGCCCTGTTCGGGATCAAACCACATGATGCCGTTATTCATCAGTATGCCAGTTGATGGCAAAGTCACCTTGCTGCCAAAGGCGGACAGGAGTGTTTGCGTCATGGCAACCATATTGCCGTCTTGATCAACAACGCTGAAATGGGTGGTACAGGTATCACCGCGCTTACTGTCATCATCACCCATATTTGCCATACGAGTTGCATAGGCGGTTTTCAGTGCATTGGCATAACCGGCATACATTCGGGCATCGGGAGTTCCCTTTGGTTGTTTTTGTGAATGCTCCAACTCCCTTAACGCATCTGCCAGGGTCGCTCCCGCAGTCAGACCGGGAACCACGGAAATCATCGCATCACGATAGCTGATATCCAATGGGTCAACCAGCATCGCCCGATAGTCGTACAGATCTTCCGCAGTCAGGCTGCCGCCTAGTCGTTGCATGTCAGCGACAATGGCGCGAGCCAGGTCGCCGTCATAAAGTTCCCTTGGTCCCTTCTCTGCAACCTGCCTCAGGGTTTGGGCCAGTTGGGAGAAATCCAGGTGATCTTCCAAAGTCGCGGTCCACTGGGAGATGATTGGAAATCCGTCCCTAAAATAGATATCGCGTGAGGTGTCATACAAATTAATCAGTTTGGCGGAACCGGCAATCATCAAAGAAGTATTCCAGTCAACGATCGGTCCTTCCATTGCCAGGTCTACTGCCGGTTGCACCAGTTCTACCCAGGATTTGGTGGCAAAATTCTCGTGAGCAATCCGCACTCCATCAACCAGTCCGGGAACAGCAATTGAACCGGGACCATGCAAATTTCTATCATCTTTTACCAATCGCCAGGGAAACAGGTCAGATGCAGTTCCACCGGCCAGCGGATAGAGTGTCGGGTCGAGTGATTTCGATGAGCGCATACCATAGTCGATTGCGTGGGATTTGTTTTTTTTGCAATCATAAATTACCATTGCACCGCCACCCGCAAGACCGCTCATCCACGGTTCAACCACACCAATTGCAAAAGAAGTAGCGATAGCCGCGTCAATTGCGTTACCGCCTTCTGCCAGTATTTGCGCACCAACTTCCGCAGCAAGCCGATGTTGGGCAGCGACAATGCCACCAGCAGATCTGCAGACGCTTTTGCCTATTGTCTGGGAAGAGCTGAAGTTTTCTCTTAGTGATTGAGAATCCATTGACTAAATTCCAGGTTGGATAATTAGTTTCTGTAAGCAACAGTAATATACGCGGTGTTTTCACTTTTGGAATTTTTGGACAAGAATAACAATAAGAGAGATCGGACATCGGCCGTGGAATAATTAAAATATCCGAATTCTGAAAAATTGACCGTCAAACAGCGCGTGTCAGTATATCTTGATGTTCAGGATACGTTTCCGCCGATATTTCTGAAATGTCATCCAGAATTTGACTTGTCATCTTCTTGATGATTTCCTGATCTTCAGAGCGCTGGTTAATTTGCTCAACAATAAAGCGAATTCGGGTGAATGCCTGCAAGGGAGTGCGAGCTTCGGCCTGCATAATCGCATTAAACGCATCGCTTAATTCACGATCAGCTTCAGAGATGTCATGATCACTAACTTCCAATTCGGAAGCCAGAAGCTGGGTTAGGTGATCACGAGCCGAGTTATAGCGAGTTATAAGCTTGCCAAAATAACAGGTCAATGTTTACTCCACGTCTAGCAACAAAAATCTGTTGCTGTCCCACTAAATGCCCACATCTGTAATCCCTGCTATCGTTTTTATCGACTTTTATAGATCAACTGTCAATCACCCAACTCAATCAGGCACACAAATTGGATAGCTTTTGGTGCAAATTCCTCAGTAATTTAGTAGATTACCAATTGACCAATTTAAACCTGATCTCTGAATTGCGTGCTGAATATCTCACCAAAAGCAATTGCCTTGGCGATCGCTTGTGATCGATTTTTTGCTTTCAGTTTCTTTTCTGCAGTTTTCATAATTAAACCGATGGTAATTTCGCTCAGATTGAGGAATCCACCAATTTCGATATCGGTATAACCACTGGAATTCAGGAACAGTGCTTCTGCTTCCAGAGTGGATAACCTTTTTGATTCAAAAAAAGTAGTAACCTCGGGAAAACGGCAGATAATGGCAACGGCAATCTGGCAGACCGCGTCAATGATTAACAATTTATCTTCGGAAGAAAAGGGTCCACTATTTGAACTCATCATAAGCTGGCCAAGACCGCGGCCCAATATTACCGGGACCACAAAAACGCCGCTGGGGAAACATTTTGATAATTCATCAAGAAATCTATTGCTTAACAGGTCGTCGAATTGCGACCGGTCAATCTCACTGACTTCAAATGGATGCAGTAAGCGAAGCGCTTCAACAGCAATTGGACAGATACCATTTTCACCCATTTTTTTTCGAATATTCGTCAGTTCTTCTGGTGCATTACGAAAAGGCCTGACTACATTATCGGGGTTATTGCGATCACAAAAAAGCACAGAAATCAACCGAAGTTGTCTTGAAAGGAAAAACTGCTCGGCAATGGAGCAGGCAGTTTCAGGATCTGTTGTTTTTGAGATTTGCCCAATAGTGCTGCGAATATCGAACTGTAACTGTTCCACATTCGTATCGGTTATCCTCCGGATATTCATTTATCCCCCAATCAGACCACCACCATATTATATTAGTCGAATCACCACAACAACATATTCACGTATGATAGCATTTTGAAAATATTTCAAACAAAATCCTGGCGTTTTCACCGGAAATTCCTGAACATGGAAGCTAAGATTTGTGATATTTGATGTTCCAGGATGGACTAATTCACAATCGGGACTGAAAAAGTCAACAATATCATAAGTAAGATTCGATAGTGATTGGGAATTTCCTTCACTGTCAGGCAGAGTCGAAATCTGTGCATTATTAATTTGCTGACTCCGATAAAGTGATTACAGTAACCATTTCATTGTCAGGAGTATTTTGTGGGAAAACTTCATCGAAAACCAGCTGGTTCGAACGGCGAGGTACATAACATAAGCCCGCAGGGTGCCGGGTGGACTTATGTCGGCTTCAAATTATATCACCTTGATAAAGGCGATAGCATTAAACAGTTGAGCGATGATCGTGAGGTGATACTGGTATTGGTTGAAGGAAAAGCGGAAATTGCTGCAGGTGACAGTAATTTTGGTGAACTGGGTGATCGCATGAGTGTTTTTGAACGCACTCCGCCCCATTGTGTTTATGTGCCCAATGCAGTCAGCTGGACGGTAAATCCAACAACCAGGTGTGTTCTCGCGGTTTGCTCTGCGCCAGGAAAAGGAAACTATCCGGCTCGGATTATCGGGCCAACCGGTATCGAGCTTGAACAGCGGGGGAAGGGAGCCAATACGCGTTATATTCACAACATCGCTATGGAAAATCGTGACGTTGCCGACAGTTTGCTTGTCACCGAGGTGTTCACACCTGATGGCAACTGGTCATCTTATCCGCCGCATCGCCATGATGAAGATAATTACCCGGATATAACTTATCTGGAAGAAACCTACTATCATCGTATCAACCCGGCTCAAGGATACGGAATCCAGCGGGTGTTCACCGAAGATGCAACACTCGATGAAACCATGGCCGTGTCGGATGGCGATGTGGTCCTGGTTCCAAAAGGCCATCATCCCTGTTGCTCACCCTATGGCTACGAAATGTATTATCTCAACGTCATGGCAGGACCTTTGCGAAAATGGCGTTTTCAAAACCATCCGGACCATGACTGGATATTTCAGCGGGACAAAGACTGAATTTCGATCACCTGATGGAGTGGGGAACACGTGCCGGTGACTAGAG
>JAAELZ010000212.1 GCA_024226105.1 Pseudomonadota bacterium
ACCTACGAAGATATTATCCAGAACATCTACACGATTGTGCCGCTATCAAAAACCATGGCCCACGAAATTAATACGCTGCGCAGCTGGGCGCGGGATCGCGCAACACCGGCGAGCTAGCGTCACAAGCGAAGATGCTAAGTGAATGTCAATACGAACGAAAGCACGGCAATCCAAATTATCGTGATACCTCAGAAAGCAACAGCTCGCTTCAGGCATATAGATTGCTGCGTCGCCAGAAATATTTCTCCGGCTCCTCGCAATGACAGGCCACTTTTTGATTTAGAATAGATTGTGTTAAATCCGATTGCCTCACGGGTATAATCGGCGCATGACAAAACCTCTAGTATCTGTTGTTATCCCGGCCTACAACCACGAACGATTTATCGGCGCGGGGATCGACTCTGTGTTGAACCAGTCAATGGATGATCTGGAGCTAATTATCGTGGATGACGGTTCGACGGATAACACGGCAGAGGTCATCAAAGCTTATAATGACCCGCGTATTTCCTACACCTGGCAGGAAAACCAGGATGCCTACAATACTATTAACCGTGGCATGGGTATGGCGCGCGGCCAGTATATCTCCATCCTCAACTCAGATGACGTATATACTACGGATCGCTTCGAGAAATGCCTGCAGCACATCGAACAGACCGGCGCGGAAGTTGCCTTCAGCGACGTTATCCCTGTCGACGATGAAGGTAATGAACTGACCGAGCCGGGCTTTGGCTGGAACCTGTGGCATCAAAAAAACCGTGATTACTATTTCCAGCATGATGACGTGTATATCGGTTTTTTAAATGGAAACTACATGGTGACCACCTCCAACCTGTTTATGACACATGAGGCGGTACAGAAGACCGGACAATTCACCAGCCTGCGCTATTTACACGATTACGATTATATTTTCAGGCTGATGCTGGCATGCCCGGGCAAGGTTAGCTACCTGCATGATCAACAACTGCTTTACTACCGTATTCACGGCGGCAATACGCTGTCCGAAGCGGCCATCACCGGGCGCGAGCAGGATCTTGAAGTAATCGAGAAATACATGCTGGCAAGCCTGCCGGAGGAATGCCGGGAACGGGCACGTACCGGCTCCAACCGGCTACGCCAGCTTGAGCGGGAAATCATCGAGGTGAAGGCTGAGCTTGCGCAGCTAAAACAAATCAACCCGTCCAGCCTCGGCCGGCGTGCAATTGCTAAAGCGTGCCGCATGTTAGGAAAGCACTGACCGCATGAGCCTGAAAACGTTTCACAGCATAGATAAGCTGGCCCGCTACGGCAATACGCTGCTGGAGGAAGTGGACACCGTCAGTTTTGATGTGTTCGATACCCTGCTCGTAAGGCGCATCCACGATCCGGATCTGGTCAAAGAACCGGTTGCCCAATACATTGCCGACCTGGCAACTGCTAAGGGCCAAAAACTTGATTGGGAAGCCGTCCAGGATTGCCGCGACAGGCATGAAAAAGCCCTGCGCAAAAAAACCTCAGAAACCTTTGTAGATCATGAAGCGCGCTATGAACTTTTTATGCGCAGCATGCTCGAAGAAATTTTTCAGGGCGATAGCGAAAACGTCTACGATAAGGTTCGCAGCTACGAGCTCAAAATAGAAAATGCGATGCTGGTGCCCCGGGAAGAATTTACGCGCTGGCTGAAGGCGCTTCATGGCCAGGGTAAACGTATTTTCGCAATCTCTGACATGTATCTTTCAGCCGCCGAGATTGAAGTATTGCTCGAACACGCCGGCCTGCTGAAATATGTCCATGAAGTCATCTCCTCCGCCGACAGTTTTTTATGCAAGGCATCGGGCAAGGCCTATGAAATGCTCACCGAGAAGTTCGAGCTATCCCCCGAAAGATGGATTCACATCGGGGATCATCCCATTTCAGACGGTATTCGTGCAGTAGAAGCCGGGCTTAAACACGCCCTGGTCTTACAGGACCCTGAGGAAAGGCGCCGTAAAGCGATCGCACGACATTACTACCATTATGCCATCTACCGAAAATTCTGGTCCGGGCGCACCCTGCAACAATTCATGGCCCCCATGGAAGCAGAAAACCGGCCGTGCTCCGGCATGTATATGGCAGGCTACAATTTTTTTGGCCCCCTGATGGGGGTGTTTATCCAGAGCATCGCTGAACATTGCAAAAAGCGCGGCATCAGCAAGATTTTTTTTCTTTCCCGTGAAGGCTGGATGTTCAAGCAGGTATGGGAGAAAGTAACCCCTTACTTATACCCCGGCGTACAGCTGCCGGAAATAGAGTATCTTTACGTCAGCCGTATGGCGCTGGCGGGCGCAAGCTGTGCCTACGACGGCTTGAGCAGGAAAAATGCCGATATCGCTTTTCTGCCGGCAGGAAACCGGGATTTTCGAGATGTTTGCCGTATATTCGGGCTGGATGTGGCCCTGCTCGAAAACCACCTGCAACGACATGAGCTTAAAGCTGATACGCTGCTAAGCAATAACTATGCAGGCTATCAATCCAGCGACAAGAAGAAATTTTATGCCTTGCTGAAAGATGCGGCATTTCAGCGTGAGATCAAACGCCAAACTCGCCCGCACAACGACGCGCTGCAACGTTACCTGGAGGCATCGGGGTTTTTCGCACACAAAAACGTCGCTTTGGTTGATATCGGCTGGCTGGGCACCATCCAACGCTATCTGTATTCCGCGATTGCACACCGCAAAGACCACCCGAACTGTCATGGCCTGCTATTTGGTGCAACGCGGGGCATCCCCTTCGACAGCCATGAAAAAAGCCACATTAAAGGCCTCATCTACGATCCACTGGGGGGCGATTTACCCGGCAGTTCGATACTCTATGCACAGGATTTATTCGAAGAAGCCTGTCGAGCGCCACATCCAACCCTGAACGCCTATCTACCCAAAGGTAAAGCTCAATACGAACTACAATTTCGAGAAATGTCCGATGCCATTGGAAAAGCAGAACAGGAACAGGATGAGCACTATTCCGACCTGCAGCGCGGCATACTTGACGCGGCCGACCGCTTTGGTCCCGCCGCGGCCATTATGATGCGTGAATCAAAAGAATACCGGGCATGGGTGAACTATCTGCTGGTGAACAAACTTGCCTTTCCAAAACGCAGCGAAATTCAAGCCATGCGTTTCAAGCATCACCTGGATGATTTTCATGGCAGCGGCTCACCTACGCTGCGCAGGAAATGGTTTGGAATACTAGAA
>JAAELZ010000213.1 GCA_024226105.1 Pseudomonadota bacterium
GTTGACCAGCTGTGCCATATCCTTGTCACCGGTTACAATCAGAACATCCAGTTTTTGGGCGGTGGCCTGTGCGGCGAGGGTGCCGATTACGTCATCAGCCTCAACGCCCGGCATACAGATTAACGGTAGTCCCATTGCGCGTGTAATGTCGTGTACGTAGCGTATCTGGCTGACCAGTTCGGGCGGTGCCGGTGGGCGATTAGCTTTGTAGGCATCATACATAGCATGGCGAAAGGTTTTGCCCCTGGCATCATAGACAATCGCAATCAGCTCGGGATTGCATTCCTTGATCAGTTTACGAAGCATATTGGTTACACCATACACGGCGCCCGTGAGCTGGCCACTTCGAGTTTGCAGATCGGGCATGGCATGATAGGCGCGGAATAAAAAAGAAGATCCGTCAACCAGGATGAGCCGTTTATCAGTGGACATTTTTCGATGTTTTCTCTTGTGATGATTTACAATAGCGATATTACCGCTTAATCAAGGTGCGCGACACGCGCAATTGAAATGAAGGGGTAGAACATTGAACCTGTACACCTGAATTGAAGGCATGAATGTATAAACCTGACGACAAGAAAACCTTTGAGAACTGGCCCGGTGCCCCCTCGTCCGGATTAGATCGGGAATCCTGGAAGGTGTTTCAGGTTATGGGTGAATTTGTCGAGGGTTTCGACAAAATGGCGCGTGTGCACCCTGCGGTAAGTGTTTTTGGTTCTGCCCGTACAACGCCCGATCACCCGAATTATCAACTTACTGTAGATATAACCAAAGAGTTGTCCAACAGCGGGTTCTCGATCATTAGCGGTGGCGGGCCGGGTATTATGGAGGCGGCTAATCGGGGCGCTCAGCAGGGCCGCTCGCCGAGCATCGGCCTTAACATTATATTGCCGGGCAAGCAGGAAATCCCTAACGACTATCAGGATGTCAGTGTTAATTTTCATCACTTTTTTGTACGCAAAATGATGTTTGTAAAGTATTCTGCCGCCTACATCGTGATGCCGGGTGGTTTTGGCACGCTGGACGAGGTCATCGAGTGCCTAACCCTTATTCAAACCGGTAAAACACCCGCCATACCGGTGATTCTGGTTCAGTCATTATTCTGGAAGGGTATGTTAGACTTTTTTA
>JAAELZ010000214.1 GCA_024226105.1 Pseudomonadota bacterium
AGAGCGCAAAGCGATTTTTAAAGACACCGCGGACCGGGAAAATTTTTTTGAGCGCTTTGGTCGCATTATTTCAGAAACTGAGACCGGTTGTTATGCTTGGGTGTATATGACGAATCACATATCCACTTGCTTTTAAAAACTGGGTTGGCGCCGATTGCCACTGTCATGCGCAGGTTATTGACCGGGTACGCAGTATCATATAACCGACGGCATCGGCGACACGGGCATTTGTTTCAAAATCGCTATAAGTCGTTTTTGTGTGAAGAGGAGCTATACCTTAAAGAGCTGGTGCGTTATTTCCACTTGAATCCGCTGCGGGCAAAGGTGGTAAAAGATCTCAAGGATCTGGGCAAATATCGCTGGTGCGGTCACAGCGTGCTGATGGGTAAAACCGAAGCTGGTTTTCAGGAGATCGAATATGTGTTAAATTTGTTTGGCCGGTCTGAAAAAGAAGCCCGGCGAGCTTATGAAAGCTTTGTTGCCCAGGGTGTCAAGCATGGCCGGCGTCCGGATTTAGTGGGAGGGGGGTTGTTAAGATTAATTTGGGGGCTGGGCTGAACTTAAAGAGTTTCGGGATCTTGGGATTCGCATCAAAGGCGATGAGCGGCTACTGGGCTCGTCAGATTTTGTCGAGAGGGTATTGAAGCAAGCCGATGAACAGCTGGCGGAAAAATACCGGCTTCGAGTGAGTGCTATCAGCCTACGGGA
>JAAELZ010000215.1 GCA_024226105.1 Pseudomonadota bacterium
ACCTTATTTTTGCGCAAATAGAGCACGATTCTATTATTTCGTGCAAACAGGGGCGGTTTCTAATCGTCCAAACAGTATCTTTCCAAGCAAACACGCATATCTTTGGCATGTTGATGGGTATCTAGCAATTCGATTCGTTTGAGTTGTGAGCCATCAAAAACGAGCTTGCCAGGGATCGCCAACAGGTCACGCACGATACGTTTTGGGCCAAAGCCCTTGAACCTGGTGCCAACGAGTGCGGTGTGATAAAAATGGACCAGTAGGTTATGAGCCAAATCGACCAGCAAGACCAGGGCCGTTTGGGCTGGGAGTCGCCGTTTGCGGCGGGCGGCGAGGTGCAAACCGCTCTTGTCATTGCGAAATTGCTCAACCTCGGCAGCGCCACGCTGGTCATAACAGGCCATGAAATGCCCTTTCGAGGGGAATTTCAGGGTTGTGACGTAGTAACTGTGACAAAATGCACCCTCCTTGAGCCGTCTTTTGACAAACACTTGAACCGGTCGCCCAAAATCAACAGGGGAAGCCACCTGACCGAGCCAGGCATCACCATAGGGGTCCCAACGGGGCACGCGCTGGGCGAGCACATGCGCACGCCGACTGGAAGTCCCTTTGACCACGATGTGATATTGCCGCGCCAAGAGCCAGCGAATCTGTTCATCGCTGCCCGCCCCGCCATCCATGCGCCAAACAACCCGCTTTCTTCGCTCTGGCGCTAACTCTAAAGCATTTTCGGCTCCCAACACTGCTGGCTGGACGCACTTGACGGTATGGCGGTTGCCCGGAAAGACAGCAGACCAGACCGTTTCCCGGTATTGGATGGCACTCGCCCGCGCTAACTGGCGTCCGGTGACGTTTTTTTGCCACTGAAGTACCCTTTCGTGCTGGCTTCGGCCCCTTTACCACAAGGCAACCCGGAGAGATCGAAGTCCAACCACAGAAACCCACGCCAATCATGGGCCAGGGTATGACTGTGTTGACGCCAAATGGTCGTGACCGCTGTCCTGAGTTGGTCAATGTTCATTAGAGTTAGCCCATCCAACGTCCGCGCCAGCGTTGATTGGTCAGCAAAGCGTTCGTGTCCCCAGACTTTAGCCAACGCCCTATCTGGTTTCAAGCAGGTGTTTACCTCCGACACGTACTCACACCCGCTCAATATGCTCAACAACACCTGTTGCAGCTTGTCTGCCGGGGCATAAGCCACCGTTTTCATATTAATCGCAACTGTTTCGAGCGGTCTCAAGGTCTGATTTCGTTGATAGCAGGCTGATAACGCCGCCAACGACCCGTACTGCGTATTGACCAATCGCTCAGCTTCTTCCTCAAGCAGCCTGATTTTGTTGACCATGACACCATTCCTCGCTCGCTAACTCTAGTGAAGTTTTGCCATGATACCCGGTTCCGTCGTATCATAGGGCCTAATCCTGATTAGAAATCGCCCCTGTTTGCACGAAACAATAGAATCATGCTCTATTTGCGCAAAAATAAGGTCACAGTCCAGAAACTTTCAACCGTTACATCGCCAGTAGCCCGTCTCTTTGGTGGGATAATCAAGTCATGTTCGAGTATGAGGAGGAGTTCGCTGCCAATCACACTGATTTGCCTGCAAGGCTTTTCTTGTCGAGGGCAACACTACGAGAAGACGTAGGAGACGTTGATGGTTTTGCTGAACTTCTCGCCAGCAGACACCATGGCGGGTTGGAGATCACGATGATGGTTATCGAAGATGCCAC
>JAAELZ010000216.1 GCA_024226105.1 Pseudomonadota bacterium
TAGCCCTTTTCTTCGAGCTCCAGAGCCAGGGACTTATCGCCAGATTTCACGATTTTGCCGGCGGACATCACATGAATGTAATCGGGCACGATGTAATCCAGCAGGCGTTGATAGTGTGTCACCATCAATACCGAGCGATCTTCACGCTTTTGAGCATTTACCCCTTTGGCCACAATCTTCAGGGCGTCAATATCAAGCCCTGAATCAATCTCGTCAAGTATTGCAAGTTTGGGTTCAAGCATCGCCATTTGCAGTATCTCGTTACGCTTTTTCTCTCCGCCGGAAAAACCCGCATTCACCGCGCGATGCAAAAACTCATCGCGCATTTCCATCAAGGCGACTTTTTCTTTTACCAGTTTCAGAAAATCCATGGCATCAAGCTCTTTTTCGCCACGTCCCTTGCGGACCGCGTTCACCGATGCCTTCATGAAATACATGTTCGATACACCGGGAATTTCAACCGGGTATTGAAAACCCAGAAATACTCCGAGCTGCGCGCGCTCATCAGGCTCAAGCCCCAGCAGATCCTTATCCATGAAATGAACACTGCCATCGGTGACTTCGTACTCATCACGACCGGTTAATACCGCAGCCAGCGTGCTTTTACCGGAGCCATTCGGGCCCATAATCGCATGAATTTCGCCGGCACCAATTTCAAGGTCCAGGCCCTTTAGAATGGGCGTGCCATCAACACTGGCGTGCAGGTTTTCAATTTTTAACATGATGATTTAAATATAAAAGAGTACTTCGTTACGGTCGGTTTAACCGACCGCACCTTCCAGGCTTATGCCCAGCAATTTTTGTGCTTCGACCGCAAATTCCATCGGCAATTCTTTAAATACTTCCTTACAAAAGCCGTTGACGATCATCGAAACTGCATCTTCTTCAGACAGCCCCCGTTGACGACAGTAAAAAAGCTGATCTTCTCCTATTTTGGAGGTCGTCGCTTCATGTTCAACTTTTGCGCTCGGATTTTTAATTACCATGTACGGGAACGTATGCGCGCCGCATTGATCACCCATCAACAGGGAATCACACTGCGAATAGTTACGCGCACCTTCGGCACCCCTGGCAATATGTACCAGGCCGCGATAAGCGTTCTGCCCCTTTCCGGCCGAAATGCCCTTGGAAATAATGGTGCTCGAAGAGCCCATGCCCAGGTGTATCATCTTGGTGCCGGTATCTGCCTGCTGATAATTATTCGTCAGCGCAACCGAGTAAAACTCGCCGATACTGTTATCACCCTGCAACACGCAGCTGGGATATTTCCAGGTTATCGCAGAACCGGTTTCAACCTGGGTCCAGGAAATTTTTGAGTTATCGCCCTTGCAGATGCCGCGTTTGGTGACGAAATTGTATATTCCGCCTACACCGTTCTCATCCCCCGGATACCAGTTCTGCACCGTGGAATATTTGATTTCAGCATCTTTCATCGCAATGAGTTCAACCACTGCTGCATGCAACTGATTTTCATCACGCTGGGGCGCGGTGCAGCCTTCAAGATAACTCACATAAGAGCCTTCATCAGCCACAATCAGGGTGCGCTCAAACTGCCCCGTATTCATCGCGTTAATTCTAAAATACGTCGATAACTCCATTGGGCAACGCGTGCCTTCGGGAATATAAACGAAAGAACCTTCACTGAATACGGCCGCGTTCAAAGCCGCAAAAAAATTGTCGCCGGTTGGAACCACCGTGCCGAGATATTTTCTCACCAGCTCAGGATGTTCCTGCAGGGCTTCAGATAAAGGGCAAAAAATAACACCCGCATCCGAAAGCGTTTTTTTGAAGGTAGTCGCCACAGAGACACTGTCAAAGACGGCATCAACCGCCACCGTGACGCCAGCCAGCATTTTCTGTTCATCCAGCGGAATACCCAGTTTCTCATAGGTTTCAAGCAATCTTGGATCAACCTCATCCAGGCTTTTCGGCCCGTCTTCCGGCCGCTTCGGGGCGGAATAATAAGAAATGGCCTGGTAATCTATCGGCTCAATATCAAGCTTCGCCCAATCGGGTTCCGGCATTTTTTTCCAGCACTCAAAGGCTTCCAGGCGGTGCTCCAGCAACCATTCCGGCTCACCTTTTTTCTGAGAAATAAACCGTACTACATCTTCATCAAGGCCGGGGGGCAAAGTATCGGCTTCGATATCTGTACTGAAGCCTTCCTTGTATTCG
This sequence comes from Pseudomonadota bacterium, assembly GCA_024226105.1. GTDB lineage: Bacteria > Pseudomonadota > Gammaproteobacteria > Arenicellales > Poriferihabitantaceae > JAAELZ01. Next base: position 2,176 of record JAAELZ010000216.1, read on the forward strand.
CGTCCGATCAGGGATTTTATTTCCTGGTTTTGTTCACCCATTTTGTAACTCGTAACCTAATATGTTTCTGGATAAAGTAGCGTCAGTGCATGGGCACCGTCACTTTCGCGCTCTGATCAGATTGCGACGCTTCCGCCTGCTTTTGCTTCATTGATTCCTGACTTTCGCGCATTAATGTTCCCAGGTATATATTCGATAAGAATCCTTCCAGTTGGTCGGTTAACTGCACCCACAGGTGGTGTGAGAGACAACGCTCACCGCCCTTGCAGTTTTCAAGGCCATTACAATCGGTAAATTCCATGGGCTCGTCAACAGCACGAATAATTTCAGCAATGGAAATGTCATCCGCATTTCGAGCCAGGCGATAGCCACCACCCGGGCCGCGCGTCCCTTTGACTAAATCCTGCTTGCGTAGTTTGGCAAACAGCTGTTCCAAATATGACAGCGAGATTTTCTGATTCTCTGCAATATTGCGCAGAGTCACCGACTCACTGCCATGATTAATCGCCAGATCGAGCATTGCCGTCACGGCATAGCGGCCTTTAGTTGTTAATCGCATAATTTCACCTGATTTATATATTACCTAGCATTATAGTTGGTTTCTAAAAAATAAACCACTGCCCAAATGGGTTATATGGTGCATTCATCTAGCCAATGCAAGAGCAGCTTATCGCGCTGAACGCATCCGCTGAAATTCACTCTTTCAATTTTATTTGCAAGGCACCGTCGACCACTTTAACGTGTTCCACGCCACCGGAGAATGATTTCCAGAAACCCTCCGTCTGGCCAAAGTGCTGTACAAGATCTACATTTTTTATCCCGCCCAACCAGTCATTCGGCACGGGCACACCCATCACGCTTACACCTTTGAGCACCATCACCGGGTGTTGCTGCTCAAACCTGATCTCCATCCCGGCGCGCGCTTTGAGCAATCTTCCGCCGAAAAACGGGAAATCCGGATCCATCGGAATACGAAGCCGCGCACTGACCAGATTATCTGACAAATCAATCGCGAGTTTATCCGCCAGTTCTGTATTCCTCGCCAGGATCGCGTTCAATTCGCGCTCGGTTAACGACAAAGAACGATCTGCGCCCTCTTCAGAATAGGGCAATGGCTGTAACGTGCCCGACTGTCCTTCCTCAGTAGCTGCAGTATTTGTTGACTCGTCTTTAGCAAAACCAAAACCTTCAAACACATTTAGTTTGTGTTCCAGCACCTGCTGCTCACCCGCTGATAGTTCAACCGGCTCAAAGCGTTTTGGAAATAGATAAATATTTAGAACCCATACCGTTAACGCCACCGAAATCAGCACGGTTATCAGCATCAGACCAAACACCGCAAAACAGCCTAGGCGCTTTTGGGGTTGCTCTACATTATTGACGCTGGAAGGAGAATCCATACAGAGAATCCCAAATTGATTGATGAACTACTATAAATGTGGTTCTATAGAGAAATTACAAGGTTTTAAAATTTGGCCCTCTTAGGAATTGAGTGACTAAATTCATTGCGAGTTCAGCGCGGCAATCTAAAGGCTTAAAGTTGTCTCGTTGTATCGCTATTGCCCGCTCTCGTTGTACAAAACCGACCCTTTAAATCTGCTCGAAAGCAGGCCAAAAATAGGCCTATGTAGAAACCTGACCCACTTTTCGCCTGATAAAACCCTGCACTTCATCCAGATCATTCTCCAGCACGTCAAAATGCTCCTCAGCGTTGAGAACTTTCTCAAGCCGCGCTGGATAAGGCACTTTAACCCCGATTGCAGGCTCCACAGCCTCTGCAAATTTGGCCGGATCTGCAGTCCCCATACAAACCACGGGAATTGCTGGATCAACCGAACAGGCGCGTGCGGCAGCAATACCAATAACGGAATGCGGATCAACAATTTCCCCCGTTTCTTTATAGACCCTGGCAATCTCGGCGCGGGTTTGTTCGTCGTCCAGGCGGTAGGCTGAAAACTGCTGCTTAATGGTATCGAATAGAACGGGGTCTACCGAAAACCTGCCCTTTAACTTGAATTCATCCATCAGCCGCGCAATTTGCCCCGCATCTCTGCCGCTGGCCTCAAACAGATAGCGCTCAAAATTCGACGATATCTGGATATCCATGCTCGGTGAAAGGCTTGCTTCAACCGATTCCTGAGACATGGTTCCATTACTAAAAAAGCGCGTCAGTATATCGTTGCGGTTAGAACCAATAATAAACTGCTCGATGGGTAAGCCCATTTGCCTGGCCACATAAGCAGCAAAGATATTTCCAAAATTGCCCGTCGGAACTGAGACATTGATCGGCCGATCCGGCCCGCCCAATGAAAGTGCCGCCCTGAAATAATACACGACCTGCGCCGCGATTCGCGCCCAGTTTATCGAGTTCACTGCCGACAAATTCATCTCATCACGAAACCCGGTATCGTTAAACATCGCCTTGACCAGATTCTGACAATCATCAAAATGCCCTTCAATCGCAATATTATGAATATTTTCATCCTCAACATAGGTCATTTGCTTGCGCTGTACGCTGGATACCCGCCCGTTAGGATGTAGCATAAACAGCTCCACACCTTTTATACCTCGCACAGCCTCAATCGCCGCCGAACCGGTATCACCGGATGTGGCACCTACAATCGTGCAATGCTCACCCCGTTTTTGCAGAAAATGCTCGAATAACTGCCCGAGAAACTGCAGCGCAAAATCCTTAAATGCCAGGGTTGGGCCCTGGAACAACTCCATAAAATACAGATTCGTATCCAGCTGTTTGATGGGCGCAATCGCAGAGTGGCTAAAATTGGCGTACGCACGCTTCGCCATCGCCTGCAAGGTTTGCTCATCAACACAATCCCCGATGAACGGGCGCAACACGGTAACTACCAGCTCAGGATAAGACAAACCGCGCATTTCACGGATTTCCTGTACGCTAAATACCGGCCAGCTTTCGGGTACATACAAACCGCCGTCACGCGCCAGCCCCGCCAGCGTCACTTCTTCAAAATTCAGGCTCTGGGCCTGACCCCGTGTACTAATATATTTCACGATACTCTGGATGCATTAAAACAAGAGTATGATTATCGTTAAACCGGCCCGAATCGCAAGCATTACATCAAAAGGAGTGGACTTCAGCCCCGCCATTTCAACCTACAAAAACCCTTGCAAACGCGCCAGAACACAACAAGGCAAGCACACCTCAGGGAAACGTTGTATATAAGGCACATTTAATATAAGTTTACGCTAATATTATGAAACTATACTAAATTTATATTGACATCATCATGCCTCGAACCTATACTCCTGCAAAATTTATGGCTAAATTATGTTTTTTCGCCATAACTACATGCAAAAATGCTGTAGATAATAATGGATTGGAGAGGAAACCAGGCGTCGACCCAGAGGTATCAGGGGTACGACAGAACCCTGAATAGATTTCAACCTGAACTAAGATTTACAGAATTTTGTCATGCGAGAGCACACATTACTAAAGCACCTGAATGCGCTGATACTCAGCGCCACCCTGATGATACTCTCATCAGGCCTTAGCGCTGCGAACGCCGAAAAGCTACCCGGGTCAATTTCCGGCCAGGAGCTGGGCTGTCTGGCGATGAACATCTACCACGAAGCACGCGGTGAAACTGAAAAAGGCAAGCTCGCAGTTGCGGCAGTGACAATGAACCGCGTCAAAAGCAAA
>JAAELZ010000217.1 GCA_024226105.1 Pseudomonadota bacterium
ACGCCTGCTGTGCATTCATGGCTGGCTCGACAATCGCGCCAGTTTTTTGCCCATGTTGCCTTTTTTGCAGAGTATTGAATGCGTCGCTGTTGACATGGCTGGCCACGGGAGCAGCGCCCATCGAAATCATGATTCACTCTACCACTACATCGATTTTGTGCGCGACATCAAGCTCATTATGGATGCACTGCAATGGGAACAATGCCATCTTGTCGGCCATTCAATGGGCGGGTCGCTCTCACTGATGGCGGCAAATGCCTTCCCGGGCCGTATCCAGAGCCTGACCATGATAGACAGCCTTCACCCCATGGCCCGCACACCCGAAGACGGGCCCGCAATGTTGCAACGATCACTACAGCAGTTCACGCGATGGGACCCTGAACGCAAAAAGACCTTCCCATCCCTGGATAAAGCGGTGAGCACCCGGCTTGCAGCAAGCCCGTATCCACAAACACAGGCAAGTGCGCGTCTGATTATGGAATACGCCACCGAAAAGACGGATCAAGGCTATCAGCTGCTCAGCGATGCGCGCTTGAATTTTCGCTCCCCGCTAATGCTAAGTCGCACCCAGATCGATGCTTTCATCCAGGCCGTCGAGCAACCGGTACAGGCCATTCTCGGCACCCACGGAATCGTGCAAAACAGGCAGGATATAAACCATACCCTGGCTCTTTTTCAGAATCTTAGGGTAGAGTATGTCGAAGGAGGGCACCATCTACATATGGAAAAACCGCAGGAAGTGGCGAGGTTATGCCTTCAGTTTTTAAGCCAACATTAACCGACACCCACTCTATTCAAGTTTTAAATTGAGACAAGCGTACTATAGATAAACTTTAAGGGGCAACCTCGCCCTTGTATACAAATCACAGCTCAAACATGGGTATAACCACGTTACGAATATTTACTTTTCCGGCAAGTAAATCAAGTTGCTGAAAAAACTGCGCATCACAACTATTAATTCCACAAGCGGTGACCCACAGATCAACTGCCTGCGTTCCATTTGCATTCTGCAACTGGGAAAAATCGTTTAAATCAAGACTAACTGCCTCATATTGAAATCCGCCCGTCAGCAGCAACTAAAGCTTTCTTTGGTTCGGAAAACGTTAATGGAGAGCTTCGCATAATCACCCTTTTTCTGCTGTTTTATGTAAAGACTCAATTTTCTGAACAACACACATGAAAGCATCCACACAAA
>JAAELZ010000218.1 GCA_024226105.1 Pseudomonadota bacterium
AAGCCCCTGTAAAAAAAAGTCCTGCCATTGAACCGGCGCGATCAGTTGCAATTTTAATATTGTTTTGGGTCGCAAGCGTTTTAAAGCCTTGTATCAGACGCTCAGTCGTTTCATCTAGCGCTTCATAGAAACCGGGCGTTTCCAGCAGTTTCAGGGTTGCGATGCCTGCTGCCATGGCAATCGGATTGCCTGAAAGTGTGCCGGCCTGATACACAGGACCTTGAGGAGCGATATGCGCCATAATTTCATGCGAGCCGCCATAAGCGCCAACCGGCAGTCCCCCTCCGATAATTTTGCCAAGGCAGGTGATATCCGGTGTGATTGAATATAATGCTTGTGCGCCGCCATGAGCGACACGAAAACCGGTCATCACTTCATCAAAAATCAACAGGCTTCCATTTTGGCGCGTCAGTTCACGCAAGCCTTTTAAAAAACCATCCACAGGTCTTACCAAACCCATATTACCGGCAACCGGTTCTACAATTACGCCTGCAATTTGATCGCCTTGCAGCTCAATTGCCTGACGGACACTGTCGAGATCATTATACGGCAATGACAGGGTTAATGCTGCGATTGCTTGGGGAACGCCGGGGCTTCCAGGGATGCCCAACGTGGCCACGCCGGAGCCGGCTTCGACCAAAAGCGTATCAGCGTGGCCATGGTAGCAGCCATCGAATTTAATTATGATATCACGGCCGGTGATTCCTCGCGCCAAACGCACCGCACTCATGGCCGCCTCGGTTCCGGAGTTTACCATGCGCACGACTTCTATGGATGGAACCGCCTTGATAATCTGTTCGGCCAGTTCAATTTCAAGATCAACGGGAGCGCCGAAACTGGTTCCACGGGATAAAACATCTGAAATCGCTTTGACCACGGCCGGATGCCGGTGTCCTAAAATCATCGGCCCCCAAGAACCGATATAGTCGATGTAACGATTGCCATCGGCATCAAAAAGGAAAGCGCCATCCGCATGATGTATAAAAAGCGGATCCGCTCCCACTGACTTACAAGCTCGCACCGGGCTGTTAACACCGCCGGGAATAATTGATAATGCCTGCTCAAAAAGTTGATTGGAAATGTCATATTTCATTATTTTACTATCCTTTCTGTTGGAATAGGGAATTTTCAAGAAATAAACTACCCGGTATGCG
>JAAELZ010000219.1 GCA_024226105.1 Pseudomonadota bacterium
CGCTTTGCTTCTGCGATGAATATCGCCCTGGCAATGGGCATCATTTTTTTGGCGTGTTATCTGCTGACAAAACAAATAACGCTCTCTCTGGCAGCAACGGCAACGTTCGCCTTTCTCCCCCAGATGATCTACCTGGCGTCTTACCATAACGATGATGCAGGAGCGATACTTGGAGGGGCATTTGCATTGCTGTCTTTTGTACTGGGTTTTCGGTTCAGGCTCAATCGGGGCTTGCTGTTACTATTTTCATTTACCATTGGTTTTATCTTTCTGAACAAGCCTACGGTGTACGCGGCGATACCTGCACTGGGCCTCTACCTTCTGTATCTGATGATCTCGCAACGCTACCGATTAAGCGCAATGGATGTTCTGCTGTGCTCCGCGATATTTCTGGGCGCGGGCGGCTGGTGGCTGCTAAACAATATGCTTGTTTATGGCCTGGACGATCCTTTTCAGCGCAAGATCACGCTGGAATCGATCGCACTACACGCAACAATTCTCAATTCAAATCAGGACGGTACATTCCAGAAGCATGGTATCGGCCTCTTGGGATTCATCACCAATCTGGACTATTGGGATGCCACCCTTCACAACGCCATCGCTAATTTCGGTCAACTCGAATTAAGTACCTTTAAGTTTGTATATGTATATTTCAAGATACCGTTGCTTGGCGGCCTGCTTTTTTTACTCTACGCGAGCGTGGTTAGCGTAAGTAGAAAAGACTGGCACTTCACGGTATTGTTAACTGCTTTGTTGTTCTGGTTAGGCCTGAGCTACCTGTTCTACGCTTATTTTGTTGCCTATATTGACGTACAATTTCAGGGCAAATACGTTATTGCGGCAGGCGGTGTTTTTGTACTAATGCTGGC
>JAAELZ010000220.1 GCA_024226105.1 Pseudomonadota bacterium
GCGTTGCGCCGATAGGTGCGTACCTTCTTTTCCTTCCCCGTTAGCGGATGCAGGGTATCGATAATCTGCTCACTGATCTCGCGAGCCTCATTGAGAAGGCTCAGGTCAGTAGGGTAGCGGATTGCCTGCTCAACCACTGTCGCATCAACAATGAGCTTTCCCTGATGTGTCGGCGTCTCTCGACAAATAGCGACGGCGCAAAAGCCTGTTCCTTGTGAAAGGCCGTAAAACCGACAAAGTACTGAAGATACGGGTTCTCACGGATTTGCTCAATCGTCTCTTCATCACTCAGGCATAGCTTGTGCTTGATAATCACCGCCCTGATGACAAGACGCCCATCCTTCGCAGGGCGGCCAGTATGCGCAGATAGCGACATCTCATAGGCCGCCGACAATTCATCCCAGGGAATAACCTGGCTCAACAATACCCAGCGATTGTCTGGTTCCAGCCACTTCTCGAATTCCGTCTCAAAACCGTCAAACATAAGCTGATTGGGGGAACGATTGTTGCGCATGGTGCAAGCTTTTCATCTGGTTAGTGGCCAATAGCTTGCATTATATCAGAGAAAACTATCAAATCATCCTTTATTTTCAATATATTAGCGTTTTTGAGCAGGCTCTACGTAAACCTGTGCGCCGCCACAGGAGTTATTTCTACACACCGCTTTGACAGTACCCGCAGCGCCAACATTTCTTCAGTTTTTATCCATGTTAAGTTTACACTTACCAAACGCGGGGCCTAGGGACAGGGTCGTCGCAAGTGCAATCAGCCAAGCAAAAATCAATAAACGCATACTAAGTTTCCTTTTTGAATTATTTAACCCCAGCACAATCTTTAGAATAAGGCTTACGATCTTTCCACCCCGGTTCACCAGACCGTGACCCTCACAGCAGGCCACTGGAATTACGGCGACGGTTTACCAAATACACTTAATTATTGCCCGGTTCCCATTAGGTCTTCACTTTTTCGGTGCAAAGCCTGGGGTACCGGCAAAAAGTGAAACCTCAGCCCCTGAAAGCTCTCGTCGTTTCTGCGAAACGACTGCCGCTGATTGCCGGGCGCTAATGATGTTGGCATTTCGCTTCGCGAAAGGCCTTTGGTGCGGGCACCGGGACTCGAACCCGGACAGCCAAAGCCGAGGGATTTTAAGTCCCTTGCGTCTACCAGTTCCGCCATGCCCGCAAACTGGAGTCTATCAGGTTTAGATTGAACCATTTGATGGAGTCAAATCAGTTCACTCTGCTAGGCGCAAAATGAAGCGCGATACTGGTATCGGGCAAGTTTTGCAACGACGCAGATGGGCTGATTTGGCCCACCGAAGGCTTGATTTTCACGCCCGCTAGACTGCGTTATGCTTTGTTTATGGTCATTTAGACCACTGCACAAAGCATGCCTTGTCAGCAGACGTGAAAATCAAGTCAAATGATTCAATCTAAGCCTGATAGGCTCTAACAAACCGATACCCATTGTTGAGGATAATTACAAGTCGCATATTCAGCATTTGTGTCCTACCGCAAACAGGACTTCAACTCACTGATTTCCCGCACGCCCAATTGCTTGAGATTATTGGCAATGTCTTCATCCAGTATATTGACAACATGGTCGCCGCCATATTCGCCCAGAGCGGCAATGCCATATAAAAAAGCCCGGCCCAGCAGAACAAATTGCGCGCCAAGGGCCAGTGCCCGCACCACATCCAGTCCGGTTCTCACACCACTGTCGAACAGGATTGCACATTGTCCATCAACCGCCTTGACAACAGCGGGTAATGCATCAATTGCCGCCGGCGCAGCGTCAAATTGCCTGCCACCATGATTGGAGACAATGATGCCATCGACCCCGGCTTCCACCAGCATCCTGGCATCTTCCTCATGCAAGACGCCTTTGACAACAAGTTTTCCCTGCCACTGGCTGCGGATGTATTTGATGTAATCCAGATTGACAACGTTATTCAATTGACGACCAAAAAAAGAAGATACCTCTTTCAGATCACCGCTTTTCGCATATTTCTCCAGCAAAGGTAATCCCGGCTTGCCATGCAACAGGGTGGCCCATGCCCATTGCGGTCTTGCGGCGACGCGCAGCAAGGTTTTCAGATCGGTTTGCGGTGGTATTCTCAACCCGGCCTTGCGCTGGCGTTCCCGCATCGAGGGAACCGGCACATCAACGGTTACGACCAGCGTCTTGAATCCACTGTCCCGGGCTCTTTTCAAGATATCCAGACAAATTTCCCGATCAAATGGTGTATACAACTGGAACCAGCCGTTATCGTCACATAGCGGTCCGACAGTTTCAGGCGATTGGCAGGCAACTGTACTCAGGCAATAGGGGATATTGTTACGCGAGGCCGTGCGCGCCAGCATCAGTTCACCGCCGGGCCACATCAGTCCGGTCATGCCGACAGGCGCCACACCAAAGGGTAAATCATAAGTCTCACCCATCAATTCGGTCTGCAAACTCACATCAAAATTGCCGCCAACGAATTTGGGCACCATCTCAATTGCCCGCAGACGTTGACGATTATGGTCTACCAGCCGTTCAATGCCGGTTCCGCTGTCAAGATATTCCCAGGCAAAATATGGTATTCTGCGCCGGGCCGGCTCTTTCAGATCATCAATACCGGGATAAATATCATAATATTTCGTCTTTCTTTTACCCGCAGTGCCATATTGGTGTTGCATTTATCCCTACCCGTCTGATTACTTCACTTGATGAC
>JAAELZ010000221.1 GCA_024226105.1 Pseudomonadota bacterium
CAAAAATGCCGAGCCCCAAATCATGGCCAGCATCAAAAGCAATCCCAGGTCGCCCGTAGTGGGCTTTCGTATTGAAACTGTGTTCCCCGGTTCAGCCACTAGTTTTGCCCGGCTTCCTGCTTAAGTTTGCGAATATGCTGGTGAATGGTTTGAACTGCAAGCCACTTCAAATCTTCCCTCAGCTCAGGATATACACTGTTCAGAATCACCTCGGTGCTGGCGCCTGCAAGATACAGCGGGCGAATCTGGTTTTCCCGTTCCATACGATGTTGATAAGCTTGCTTTAACAATTCCGTACCGCCGGAGGCAATTCCATGTGAGGGCAATATTACTTTGGGGTCCAATTTGATAAGCCTTTGAAGTGTGGTCAGATAATCGACCAGATCACCTCCCGAATCCGGAATCACGACGGTTCCAGGGTTCTGCACAAGATCGGCCACGAAAAACCAGGCAAGATTATCCGGCACCAGGCCCAACATCCCATCATCATGACCCGGCAGTTCAAAAGCCCGTACCGCCTCGCCTTTCCAGCGTGTAATTTTGTGGCCTTCATCAATAATTTTCAGGTCTGTCGCAACAACATAGTCGTCGCCATAGCTAAGCTTTAGCCTTTCCAGCGTGATGCGACCAAGCAAAACGGGCACATTCTTTTCACGCGCCAGATCAAAGGCACGTTCATGGTGATCAGGATGATGGTGGCTAATAAAGATAGCATCCAGGTGCCGCCCGGACAAAGTATTAGTCAGCCTGGTATAGACTTCTTCTGATTCAGGTGAAGGGTCAACCAGCACCTGTGGCTGGCCTTTGTCGCCTAGTAACAGGGCGTTGGTTGTGGTGGCGGGTGGCAAGGTATTTGACGGTATGGGAAACATCTTGAGACCGTCCATAAATTCAATACACGGTAGCTCACCCTGCGGTACCTCGAAATTAAAGGGCTCACAGTTGGTAGCACGAATATCCTGGGCCAGTTTCAGGAGCGTATTTCGCATCGGCACGACCATCAACGCCTGTCCGCCAAGATACAAATCATACAAATTTGCCGCTGTCTGCCAACCACCTTCGGCTATTTCGCTGGTATCAAACTTAAACAGCGGTTTTTGCTCGAGTACGATTTTGTAATAGTAGGCTCTAAAACGAATCGCTTCGAAGGCCGGTGTAATTGCCGTTCCAAATAACGAAATGTTCCGGACGCCTCCCCTGTCCAGTTCTTCCACCAGATCAAATTCCAGCTCTTCTGAGAGTTCGCGATACAAAGCCGTAATGTGCGAAGCAGGATACTCTTGCACCAGTTCGACTTCAGTACAATTAACCTCATCATCGGAATCTATTTTCCCACCCGGAAAAGCGTGGTACCCTGGAAAAGCGCGCAGATAAGGCTGACGCCTTATTGCAAACACCTCACTTTCGTGAATCAGTATCGCGCTAACCGCTTCGATCAATTTAGTGGCCCGGAGGCATAACTAAAACCCTGCACATGCTCAGGAACCGGGGCTTTAGCCCCGACAGGATTCCAGCTGGTACAGGCGCTAGCGGGACTAAAGCCCCACTTCCTTTCAAAAAAATGATTCATCCAGTTCCATCAAATGCTGGGCGCCCGAACGTATGCCGCGATCAAGCCCGTCAATTTGCGGCAATAAACGCCCGAAGAAAAAGCGCGCCGTAGACAGCTTGGCAGTATTAAACGAATTTTCCTCGCCGCTTTTCGCAACGCACGCCATTTGCGCCCAGAACCAGGCCAGCGTTGTCAGCGCAAACACACGAAGATAATCCACGGACGCCGCGCCCAACTCATCAGGGTTTTGCTTTGAGACTTCGAGCAACCATTGCGTAAGCTCACGTAAACGCTGCAAGGCTTCCGCCACAGGCGCCACAAATTCCCGCTTATCATCCGCGCCCTGCTGCATTATAAATTGATCTATACGTTTGAACAGTGTTTCAGGTAGCCTGCCTTCATAAATAAAGAGTTTTCTACGCACCAGGTCCAGCGCCTGAACACCATTGGTGCCTTCATAGATCTGGGCAATTCGTACATCGCGCACAAACTGCTCCATACCTGTTTCCTGAATATAACCGTGCCCGCCGAATATCTGCTGACACAGGGTGGCGGTTTCGTAGCCCATATCCGTACAAAAGGCTTTAAAAACAGGCGTAATCAGTTCAATTAAATCGTTTGCTTCCTGCCTTACATCCGCATCAGGATGAACATGGGCAGTATCCAGCTGCATACCCGTCCATATCGACATGGCTCTGCACCCTTCAACGTAGGCGCGTGTCGTCAGCAACATGCGCCTGACATCCGCGTGTACGATGATAGGGTCCGCTGGCCCATCCGGGTTCTTGATACCGCTCAGAGAACGGGTTTGCAGGCGTTCACGCGCATAGGTCACGGCATTCTGATACGCCACCTCAGCAATCCCCAACCCCTGTAAACCTATCGAAAGTCGCGCTAGATTCATTAACTTAAACATTTGTGGCAAACCCTGATTGAGTTCCCCAACCAGATATCCCGTCGCACCATCAAAATTCATTACGCAGGTAGACGAACCCTTAATGCCCATCTTATGTTCGATAGAGCCGCAGTTAACCCCGTTGTCCTGCTGCCAGTTTCCCTGTGCATCCGGCAAATTTCTGGGGACCAGAAACAGGCTGATGCCCCGAACGCCTTGCGGCGCGTCGGGCAAACGTGCCAGCACCAGATGGATAATGTTTTCAGTCAGATCGTGATCACCACCAGTGATGAAAATCTTGGTGCCACTCAGCGCAAAACTACCATCGTCCTGTGGCACGGCTCTGGTTCGGACCAGGCCCAGGTCGGTTCCGGAGTGTGATTCGGTTAAACACATCGTACCGGTCCAGGTTCCGGAAACCAAATTTTCAAGATACTGCTCTTTTAACTCATCAGAAGCATAAGCCTGCAACAGATTGACAACGCCGCGCGTCAACACCGAACACAGAATAAACGCTGCATTGGCGCTCCAGGTCATTTCTTCCATTGCAAAATTCAGGGTTTCCGGTAAGCCCTGACCTCCGTATTCCCGGGGTAGTGACAAGGATGACCAACCGGCCTCGGTAAAGGTCTGATAAGCCTCAATGAATCCATCAGGTGTGGTTACCATTCCATCGTCAAACAAACAGCCCTGCTGGTCTCCACTGCCGTTGATCGGGTGCAACACTTCTTCACAGACTTTAGCGCCCTCTTCCAGCACCATTTTAGCCATGTCCTGATCAACCTCTTCAAATCCGGGCAGGGTATAGAGTGTTTCCTGTGCATTAAACACATTCTGCAGTAGAAACTGGAAATCGCGAACGGGGGCGCTATAGCTTGTCATAGTCGTACACATAAATAGTTTAATCGGCTACACTATAAGGTGACGTTTACGTAAACGTCAACCCTTTGCTTGAACTAGTTTGAAATATGGGTGCTCGATACAGTTAACGGCTATACGGCATGTATAAAAAAACAATCGCAAAGTTATGGATGCACCTTGCCCATAATATGTATTATAAGACACTGTAAAATAGCATCCCGTTCTGACATAACTAAAGAAAACTTCCATCATGCCAACAAACCCCGACCTTAAACCCAAAGAACGCCCAGACCTTCACAAATTCGACTGGCAGGACCCATTTCTGCTGGAAACTCAGCTACAGGAAGATGAACGATTGATTCGGGATTCTGCCCGCGCCTTTGCCTCAGAAAAACTGGCTCCGCGCGTAATAGAAGCGTATCGCGAAGAAATCATCAGCCCTGAAATATTTGCGGAAATGGGTGAAATGGGGCTGTTGGGTACCACCATTCCCGAACAATATGGCGGCCTGGGCTCCTCCTACACCGCTTATGGGCTGGTCGCGCGCGAGATTGAGCGCGTCGACAGTGGTTACCGTTCCATGATGTCCGTGCAATCGAGCCTGGTGATGTATCCGATATATGCCTATGGTTCGGAAACTCAGCGGGAAAAATATCTGCCCGGCCTCGCCAGCGGTGAATTGATTGGCTGTTTCGGGCTCACTGAACCCGACGCCGGATCCGACCCGGGAAGCATGCTTAGCCGAGCCGAGAAAATTGAGGGCGGCTACCGCCTCACCGGGAATAAAATGTGGATTTCTAATAGCCCGATCGCCGATGTGTTTGTAGTCTGGGCAAAATCGACCGCACACGATGGAAAGATACGTGGTTTCGTGCTGGAAAAAGGCATGCCGGGATTAAGTGCACCCAAAATTGCAGGGAAATTATCGCTGCGAACCTCGATTACCGGGGAAATCGTTATGCAGGGCGTTGAAGTCGGTGAAGATGCCCTGCTGCCAAACATATCAGGTCTCAAAGGCCCGTTCGGATGTCTCAATCGCGCCCGTTACGGCATCGCCTGGGGTGTTGTGGGCGCCGCTGAATTTTGCTGGCACGCAGCCCGGCAGTATGGTCTGGATCGTAAACAGTTTGACCGGCCCCTGGCGCAAACCCAGTTATTCCAGAAAAAGTTGGCCGATATGCAAACCGAATTGAGTCTTGGCCTGCAGGCTTGCCTGCGAGTGGGCCGATTGATGGATGAAGGCCAGGCGGCGCCTGAAATGATCAGTATGATCAAACGCAACAATTGCGGCAAAGCACTGGACATCGCACGCCTGGCACGCGACATGCACGGCGGTAACGGCATCAGTGAAGAATTTGAAGTG
>JAAELZ010000222.1 GCA_024226105.1 Pseudomonadota bacterium
CTTAAGGATTTTAATATCGATATCACGGTTGAAACCGTGCAACCCGGCCCGGTTATAACACGCTTTGAGATCGAACTGTCTCCTGGAATCAAGGCCAGCCAGGTTGTTGGGCTCGGCAGAGACCTGGCGCGTGCCTTGTCGGTAGTGAGTATTCGTGTGGTTGAAAATATACCGGGCAAGCCTTTCATGGGTATTGAGATACCCAACCAGTCGCGGGAAATAGTGTATTTGCTGGATTCGCTCTCATCGGACGAATTTGAAAAACAAAAAGGCCCGTTACCCATCGCCCTGGGTAAAGACATTTCAGGGGCCTCTGTAGTCACCGAACTTTCCAAGACCCCGCATTTACTGGTGGCGGGAACCACCGGCTCGGGTAAATCGGTGTGCATTAATACCCTGATTATGAGCCTGGTCTACAGCCGCACGCCGGATCAGGTACGCCTGATTATGGTAGATCCGAAAATGCTTGAGTTATCGGTCTATGAAGGTATTCCTCACCTGCTCGCGCCAGTGGTTACGGATATGCGTAAAGCGGCTAATGCGCTGCGCTGGTGTATTGCCGAGATGGATCGGCGTTTTTTGGTAATGGCGAAACTTGGTGTGCGAAATATTGCCGGCTATAACAGCAAGGTAAAAGCAGCGATTAAAAAGGGTACACCCATCAAAGACCCGTTGTTCGAACTGGATGCAGGCAATCCGGATGCCGAGGCAGATGATTTACCGGTTCTTCCTTATATCGTGGTAGTTGTCGACGAACTGGCTGATCTGATGATGATCACCAAGAAAAAAATTGAGGAAGTGATTATTCGTATCGCTCAACGTGCACGGGCAGCAGGCATCCACCTTGTGCTGGCAACACAACGCCCTTCGGTGGATGTGGTCACGGGACTGATCAAGGCCAATGTACCGAGCCGAATCGCGTTTCAGGTTTCCTCGCGCGCAGATTCCAGAACCGTGCTGGATCAAATGGGTGCGGAACAACTGCTGGGGCAGGGGGATATGCTGTACATGCCGCCCGGCACATCGCATCCACAGCGCGTACACGGTGCGTTTGTCTCCGATGATGAGGTTAAAAACGTCACTGCGCACCTGCGAAATATGGGTGATCCGGTTTATATAGAAGCGGTTACAGAGGGTGATCCCGCTGCGGATTTTGGTGCTGAAGGCGGCGGGGGAAATGGCGGACAGGATGATGAGGCCGATGCCCTGTATGACAAGGCGGTGTTTTTTGTCACCAAAGAACGTAAAGCCTCAATCTCAGCCGTGCAACGGTATTTACGCGTTGGATACAATCGCGCCGCGAGAATGATCGAATCCATGGAAGAGCAGGGCGTGGTCGGGCCGTTGGAGCATGGCAAGCGAGAAATACTGGCGCCACCACCCGCGGGAGAGGACTAGTACGGTCGTATGCGTGCCCAGTTTCTGTCAGGGTATATACTGCTTGCTTTACTTTTTCTGTGGAGCCTGATTGCGGGGAATTTCGAATTTCTGATTTATGCCGGGGTGACCCTGGCTTTACTCGGGTTTCTTCACTACACGGATGTTCGATATCAACATCATGCTTCAGTACTATGGATGTTTGATATATGGATCGTTTTGCATATCCTCGGCGGCTTGCTGGTGGTAGGTCCGGCCGTGCTCTATTCTTTTACCCTGGTTCCGATTATTGGTGAGCCTTACCAGATTCTCAAATATGACCAGGTGGTACATATATACTGCTATTTCGTAATCGCACTGCTGGTTTATAGAATTGTAAAACAAATAACCAGAGCGGATGTTTCGTTTACGGTGCTCGCAACCATTGTTGTGCTCACCGCGTGCGGAATAGGGATGTTAAATGAAGTAGTGGAGTTTCTTGCGGTTGTCAGTCTTCCAAAAACCAATGTCGGAGGGTATGAAAACACCTTGCTGGATATTGTCGCGAACCTGCTCGGCGCATTGTTTGCGCTGCCATTTTTCAGACGTTACGGGTAGGTTATAACGAGCGGGGCTATGCGGTTTTTAGTTCAACCGGCTTAGGTTTACCGTTCTCATCCAGTGCCACAAAAATAAAGGTGCCCTGGGTAACCTGTACCCGGTCACTGTGTTTATTTCGCAAGGCCCAGGCCTCGACGTGTATGTTCAAGGAAGTGCGGCCAACTTTATCTACTTCAGCATAAACACACAAAACATCACCCACGTAAACCGGCGCGATAAAGCTCATGCGATCTACGGCGGCTGTTACGACCCTGGATTTAGCATATTCGATCGCGCATAAGCCGGAGCCAATGTCCATTTGAGACATCACCCATCCGCCGAAAATATCGCCTTCCGGGTTGGCATCTGCAGGCATTGCCAGCGTGCGTAAGGTTAATTCGCCTCGAGGGTTATCTGCGGGGGTAGTAGTTTGGGTCAAAGGATGAATAGCGGGCAATTGTGCGAGGCGAGATAGTAGCAGAAAAAAGCCTGCTTTATGTTCTGATCAAATATTTTGTATGGCATACTGATCTGCATCTGACCTATATCAAATACGCATTAAAGACGATTGAGTAAAGTATAATTCTCAACCGGAGGAAAAAATGATTTCATACGACACACTCAATAAGCAAATTCACGGCATTACCGAACTGTCCAATGTTCTGGCCTACCTGGTGCAGGACCGCCCCATGTGCGATACGCGTATATGTTGTGAGCTGTTTCACCGTTACATGGACGATGTCAAAGCGCATATTGACGTGGTTGAGCGTTCAATCTATCCGCTGATACTCACCAGTGGTGATCAAGGTGCAATCAACAGCGTAGGTAATTTTATGAACGGTTCTCAGGAAATTAAAAGAATCCTCAGGCAATACACGCGTAACTGGTGCCGCAGCAAATATAAAACATTGAAAATCGCCAATCATCAGAGTTTTATTAAAGATTCGGACAACCTGTTTGAATTGATGTTGCAGCGACTGCAGGATGAGACCGAGAAGTTATACCCGCTATCCAGGAGCCTGGAATAGACGTAATGACTCATAGAGACTATTGCTGCCCTGGGACAGGAAGGTAAATTCATTTCGATCGTCATACCCGTGAAAGCGGGTATTCAGCAGGTGTCTACAATCATGAGACGTTTTTAAGGATGGATTCCCGTTTTTTACGAAAATGGCGGTTAGTTGGGTAGCTGTGCCGCCGATAGAATAATCAGGTCTCAGAGTCGGGCTGACGGCTTTCTCGCCACATGATATACAGGCCCGACAGTAGAATGATACTGATGCCTGTCCATGCTGATAATGTGGGGAGTTCCTGCCAGAAAACGTAACCAAACACCGTGGCCCATACCAGGGCGAGATATTCAATCGGTGCAAGCGCGCCAATTGGTGCAATGGAAATGGCGTAGGTCAGGCACACATAACCACCCAGTGCCAGGCTGGAAATAAGCAACAATAACAGCAGGATATCAACGGTAATGGAATTCCAGTAGAAAGGCAGCAGCAGCGTGGCAATCAGGGTATTAAAGGTGTTGAAATAGAAAATCAGCTTAAAGGGTGAGTCGGTACGCGTCAGCAAGCGGCCACTCAGCATGATGCCGGCATAGGCGGCGCCTGCGAGCAGGGCCAGAATCGAAGCCGGGTGAAAACTTTCGGTGCCCGGTGAAGATACGATCAATACACCGACAAAACCGACAATTACGGCGCTCCAGCGGTGTATGCCCACCTGCTCCCCCAGCACAATTACGGAACCGGCGGTCATAAAAAAAGTAGTACAGAAAAAGATCGCGGTGGTATCTGCAAGAGGCAGATATTTTAACGCCAGGAAAAAACATAAAGGGGCAAAAAAGCCGATTCCGGTACGTACCAGGTGCAGCTTAATGTGGTTGGTAGCAAGTGTTGCCCAGCCGCCCTGAAAGGGTAAAGAGAGCAGTAAAATGAAGCTAATGATCCAACCCCTGATTGCAATGATTTGAATTACCGTTACATCCTGGTTAAGCACTGTTTTAACCACGGCATCCATCAAAGAAAGAAATCCAACCCCAAGCAACATAAGCAGCATGCCGCGCAGGTTATGCCGTGCTGTCATCTAGTCGTTGAGAGTGTGGGTACAGGTAGGGCTGAGCTGTGTTTGACTTCTTCCATTACAAAATAAGTGTGGGTTTGCATAATGCCCGGTAGCACCGCCAGTTCTTTTCCCAGAAACTCCCGGTAGGATGTCATGTTTCCAAAGCGCAACTTAAGTAAATAGTCAAAACCGCCGGCGACCATGTGACATTCCTGAACCTGATCCAGATGCGCCAGTGCCGAGCGAAAACGCGAAAAAATGTCGGGTGTGGTTTTATCCAGAGAGACCTGTACAAAAACCAGTAAGCCCACGCCCAGTTTATCGGCATTTAGTTCGGCATGATAGCCCTTGATATAGCCTTTTTTTTCCAGCCGCTTTACGCGCTCCAGGCAGGGTGTGGGGCTCAGGTTAATGCGTTTGGAAAGTGCTACATTTGAGAGCCGGCCATCCTGTTGAAGCTCACTAAGGATGCGAAGGTCAATCCTGTCTAGGTCGCTTATTGCAGCATTAATAACCATTAAAAAGTATATAAACAGACAAAACACTATGATATATCATTCTATAGCAGAATAAACTGGTATTTGAGTGTTAGTATATTATTTCTCTCAAAAACAATGTTTCTGCCGATGTTTTATCAAAAACCTGCTGCTTCAGGCCAGCCTTTACGGGCCGCTATCCGTGATTTGTATCTTGCTGATGAACAATCTGTCGTAGACGGGTTGCTGAAATCGCTTTCGCAATCCCCGGCTGAGGAAGCTGTCATTGACCGCATTGCCACCGACCTGGTTCAAAACCTGCGTGGTGAGAGTCGCCCGAGCAGCCTGATCGACAGCTTTTTGCAGGAGTTTACGCTCTCCAGCGAAGAGGGCATTGTGCTGATGTGCCTGGCGGAAGCCCTGCTGCGTATTCCTGATGCGGATACAGCGGATGCCCTGATTCGCGACAAATTGACCTCCGGGGACTGGAGTGCGCATTTAGGCCAGAGTGAATCGTTGTTGGTGAATGCCTCGACCTGGGGCATGTTATTGACCGGCAAATGGGTGACCATGGATGACGGAGCGCGACAGGATCCTTATGGATATATTAAACGGCTGGTAAGCAAAAGTGGGGAGCCGGCTATCCGGCTTGCGGTGCGCCAGGCGATGAAAATCATGGGCCAGGAGTTTGTGCTCGCCGAAACCATCAAAGGTGCGCTGGATAAGGCACGCAAGCAGCAGGCCAGGGGTTTTACCTATTCTTATGACATGTTGGGTGAGGCAGCAAAAACTGAAAAGGATGCCGGCGACTATATGCTTGCCTACCAGCAAGCCATCAAAGCCCTGGCGGCATCGGCGAGGGGTACTGATCCAGTGCTTAATCCCGGAATTTCAGTGAAGTTGAGCGCACTGCATTCCCGTTATGAATTTAGCAATATACAAAGGGTTGAAACAGAGCTGTATGCAAAATTGCTGGAACTGGCGATGCAGGCAAAAGAGGCCCAACTCGGGTTTAATATTGACGCGGAGGAAGCCGACCGCCTTGAACCTTCGCTGTCTCTGTTTGAAAAACTGGCTTATGAGCCGACTCTGAAAGGCTGGGACGGCCTGGGTTTTGTGGTTCAGGCTTATCAGAAAAGAGCCCCCGCAGTGATTGACTGGATGGCGGATCTGGCCGGCAAAACGGGACATCGTTTTATGCTGAGGCTGGTCAAAGGCGCGTATTGGGACACAGAAATAAAACACGCTCAGGTCGAAGGGCTCGACGATTATCCCGTATTTACACAAAAGGAAAATACCGATTTAAGTTACCTGGTCTGTACGCGCAAACTGCTCGCTAGTCCGTTGGCTTTTTACCCGCAGTTTGCGACCCATAATGCGCGCACGGTTGCCGAAATCATGGCCTGTGCTGACGAGTCGCCACAGGTGGATAAAAATGGTTTTGAGTTTCAGTGTCTGCATGGCATGGGAGAAGCCCTGTATGAGACGGTTGTCAGCGAACTGAATTACCAGTGCCGGATTTACGCGCCCGTCGGCGAGCACAAACGCCTGCTGGCCTACCTGGTGCGTCGCCTGCTGGAAAACGGCGCCAATACTTCGTTTGTCAATTTGCTGGCAAACAAGGATCAGGATACAAAAGCGATTATTGCCAATCCGGTGGTCAGGGTGCGCGGTCATTCTTTACATCGACATCACGGTATCCCGCTTCCCGTTGACCTATACGGAGCAGCGAGAAAAAATTCTGGTGGCGCAAATCTTGCCGACAGCGATTGGCTGGATGACTACTACGCATACCTGAATACGACAGGGGAATTAAACTGGAAAGCCAAACCATTGCTGGGTACGAAATCAGCAAATACGGGTGAATATGAAAAAATCACCAACCCTTCTCAGGAGAACCTCGTTGTAGGAAGCGTTCAATTGACAGCTGATGAACAGCTTGAATCAGCGTTCACGTCGGCCCAAAAGGCTTTTCCTGAGTGGGATAGCCTGGGTGGGGAGCAACGCGCAAAAATGCTTGAAAAAGCGGCAGATTTGTACGAATTGCATCGCTTCGAATTAATGGCCCTGTGTCAACTCGAAGCGGGCAAGACGCTTGCCGATGCGGTGTCCGAAGTACGAGAAGCGGTTGATTTTCTACGCTACTATGCACTGCGCGCGCGTAAGGACTTTAGCGGCCCACGGGCGATGGACGGGCCGACCGGAGAATCCAATGAGTATTCGCTTTGTGGCCGGGGAGTGTTTGTGTGTATCAGTCCCTGGAATTTTCCTTTGGCCATTTTCACAGGACAACTTTCAGCGGCACTGGTAGCGGGTAATGCAGTGCTGGTCAAACCGGCCGAGCAAACTCCCCTGATTGCCTGGCGGGCTGTGCAGTTGCTGCACGAAGCGGGTATTGCCCGTGGCGTGTTGCAGTATCTTCCCGGGAAGGGGAGCACCGTGGGTGCGAAGCTGACCTCTGACCCGCGAGTTGATGGCGTAGTTTTCACCGGGGGCACGGATACGGCGCGTCTTATCCACGCCGCGCTGGCTAATCGTCCTAATTCGCCGCTACCGCACCTGATCGCCGAAACCGGTGGTCTAAATGCGATGATTGTCGATTCTTCGGCACTGGCCGAGCAGGTCGTCAGCGATGTCATCGCATCCGCGTTTCAAAGTGCCGGGCAGCGTTGCTCAGCATTACGCGTATTGTATGTGCAGGACGATATCGCGGATGGTTTGATTGAGATGATCAAAGGCGCAATGCACGAACTTAAAACAGGTGACCAAACTCGTCTGGATACCGATGTAGGGCCAATTATTGATATACAGGCACGTGAAACACTACAGACACACATCTCAAAATTTGCGGGCAAAAGCCTGCTCGCACGAGCACCAGAAGCCACCCGGGACGGGAACTATTTCGAACCCGTGTTGCTTGAGATAGACGGTATACAGGTTCTGGAAAAAGAAGTGTTCGGCCCGGTTTTGCACCTCGCCAGGTATAGATCAAAAGATCTGGATAAAGTTATCGATGCGATCAACACAAGTGGTTATGGCCTTACGCTTGGGGTGCACAGTCGCATTAATTCAACCATCGCACGTGTTCGCGCCCGCGCCCGCGTAGGCAATCTATACGTAAATCGCAATATCATCGGTGCAGTTGTAGGTGCCCAGCCCTTCGGTGGAGAAGGCCTTTCCGGTACCGGCCCCAAGGCTGGCGGCCCACGCTATTTGCATCGTTTTGCGGTTGAGCGCGTGGTCAGTACCGATACCACCGCGGCGGGTGGCAACGCATCGCTTTTGACTCTGGGGTAGCCCGGCTGTCATTGCGAGGAGCGAAGCGACGTGGCAATCTAAATGCTCAAAAGGCCCGGTAACTCATCAAGATGGACACATCGTTAGATTGCCGCGCACCGCTCGCGATAACTGTTACTTTGAAAGGGTTGAGGGCAGGTACCCTTAATGCGCCTACTTACGCGCCTACCTCGCCATATTAAAAAACTCTGCATTCGGGCGCATATCGGCCAGGCCGGCCATACGGTTCGACAGGGCAAAAAATGCAGAGACAGCACCGATGTCCCAGATGTCTTCATCGGTAAATCCGTGGGCGTGCAAGGTTTCGTAGTCACTTTCATCAATTTCATACGCTTCAAGCGATACTTTCAACGCGAAATCAAGCATGGCTTTTTGCCGGGCGCTGATGCTGGCGGTCCGGTAATTGGTGGCGAGCTCATCTGCAATCGTTGTGTTTTTCTCGCGGATGCGCAGGATAGCGCCGTGTGCGACCACACAATAAGTACACTGGTTTATACCGGAGGTAGCGACGACGATCATCTCACGCTCGCCCTTGCTCAGCCCGCTGTCTTTTTCCATCAGGGCATCGTGATAGGCGAAAAAAGCGCGGAACTCATCCGGGCGATGCGCAAAGGCGAGAAATACATTGGGGATGAATCCGGCTTTTTCCTGCACATCCAGCAGGCGTTTACGGAGATCCTCCGGCAGGCTATCAATATCAGGGATCGGGAAGCGGCTAATTTTGTCGTTCATGGTTATCTTCATGTTAAATTGTAGTGGGTGTAATTATAAGCGCCACTATACGACCAATGGAGCACTTAAACAGATTTATTCATGCCCGGCAGTCATTATATAATCAGCGGCTGTTTTTCTAATGATGACGATTGTGGTTTGCTTATGAATAAAACGATGTACGACAAAATTTGGGATGCTCATCTGGTGCATGAAGAGGCCGGCCTGGCGCCGCTTTTGTATATAGATCGTCACCTGATGCACGAGGTCACCAGCCCTCAGGCTTTTGAAGGCTTAAAAACAGCGGGGCGTACGGTGCGAAACAAACACAGTATCCTGGCGACCATGGACCACTGTGTACCAACCAAAGATCGTGATCTGCCGATTGCCGACCCGATTGCTAAAAAGCAAATCGAGACCATGGCAGACAATTGTGCCTCCTTTGACTTGAATCTCTACGATATGGAAAGCGCCAGCAACGGGGTTATTCATATCGTGGTCCCCGAACATGGCTTTGTTCATCCCGGCATGACAGTAGTCTGTGGAGACAGCCATACTGCGACCCACGGCGCTTTTGGTGCGCTGGCTTTCGGTATCGGAACTTCTGAAGTGGAACATGTCATGGCCACCCAGACGCTACCGCAAAATCGCTCAAAAACCATGCAGGTTAATGTAACAGGCAGCCTTTCTGAATTTTGTTCGGCTAAAGATGTGGCGTTGGCCATTATCGGCAAAATCGGCACCGCGGGTGGAACCGGCTACGTGATTGAGTTCGCCGGCGATGTCGTCGAGAAGCTTTCAATGGAAGGACGCATGACCTTGTGTAATATGACCATCGAGGCCGGTGCACGTGCCGGACTGGTCGCGCCGGATGAAAAAACCTACGCGTTTCTCAAGGATCGCGAGTTTGCCCCTGAAGGTGAAGATTGGGATAATGCGCTGGCCTACTGGAAAGGTCTGCCCAGCGATGAGGGTGCTGAATTTGATGCTGTCATTACGCTGGATGCAGCAGATATTGCGCCTCAGGTAAGCTGGGGTACTTCACCCGAGCAGGTTGCGGGCGTTGATGCAAAGGTGCCCGCACCTGACAGTTTTAATAATGAAGTTCAGCGCCAGGCGTGCGAAAATGCGCTGGCCTATATGGGCCTGGAAGCGGGCACCAATATGACCGACATCAACATTGATTATGTTTTTCTCGGATCCTGTACCAATGGTCGCATAGAAGATTTTCGCGCCGCCGCCAAAGTGGCCAAAGGCACAAAGGTTGCTGAAAACGTAACCGCGATCGCGGTGCCGGGTTCCTACCCGGTGAAAAAGCAGGCAGAGGCGGAAGGCCTGGATAAGATTTTTATTGATGCAGGCTGGGAGTGGCGTGAACCCGGATGCTCCATGTGTCTGGCTATGAACGGCGATGAGCTCAAACAGGGCCAGCGCTGTGCGTCGACCTCAAACCGGAATTTCGAAGGCCGGCAGGGCAAAGGCGGGCGCACGCACCTGGTTTCTCCGGCGATGGCGGCAGCCGCCGCCGCCGCGGGTTCATTTCAGGATATTCGCAAGCAGGCGAACTAGACAGAGGTTATAGATATGGAAAAATATACAAAACATACCAGTGTTGCGGCTCTGCTTAATCGCAGTAACGTGGATACGGACCAAATTATTCCCAAGCAGTTTTTGAAGAAAGTTGAGCGCAGTGGTTTTGGCGCTCACCTTTTTCACGATTGGCGATTCAACGCCGACGGCAGCGATAACCCGGAGTTTGAGCTCAATAACCCGGCATTTAAGTCTGCCCGGATCCTGGTGGCGGGTGAAAACTTTGGTTGTGGTTCCTCCCGCGAACATGCCCCCTGGGCGATTGAGGATTATGGTTTTAATACTATTATCTCGACCTCTTACGCCGATATTTTCTTCAATAACTGTTTTAAAAACGGTATTCTGCCGATCCGGGTCGACGCCAACACCCTGGCTACTCTAATGCAGGAGATTGCGGCCGATGAAGGTGTTCAATTTACCGTGGACCTGCAAGCCCAAACGGTGACCACACCTGCGGGTACCCTGGTAAATTTCGATGTAGACCCGGTACGCAAAAATAATTTGCTTAGGGCTTTGGATGATATCGGTATCACGCTTACACATGCCGATAAAATTGATGCCTTTGAGGCCAATCAAAAGCAAACCATGCCCTGGCTTTGGCGCAGTGCCTGACTAAGTATTTTAAATCATGAACACACCTGCCCGCCAAATTCAGCTGATGGATACCACCTTACGCGATGGTGAGCAAACCCAGGGCGTATCATTTACGCCATCGGAGAAGGTTCATATAGCCAAGGCATTGCTCGGCTCGTTGAATATCGACCGCATTGAAGTCGCCTCCGCACGCGTATCAAAAGGCGAAAAACGGGCCGTTGCTGACCTGAATAAGTGGGCGAAACGCGAAGGTCTGGTTGAGCGTATTGAAGTGCTGGGCTTTGTTGATTTCAGTAAAAGTGTTGACTGGATAAAAGAGGCCGGGGGTCAGGTAATAAACCTGTTGACCAAAGGCAGTGAAAAGCACTGCCGTGAACAGCTGGGTAAGGACCTCACCGGGCATGTGGCTGATATCAAGCGCACGGTGGCATACGCGCTGGATCAAAAGCTCAAGGTCAATGTCTACCTGGAAGACTGGTCCAACGGGTATCACGACAGCCCTGAGTACGTTTACGGATTGCTGGATGAGTTAAAGGATATTGGTATCACGCATTTCATGCTGCCGGACACGCTCGGCATCATGTCGCCTGAGGAGGTCCACACCAGCCTCGGCGATATGACGTCACGCTATCCGGATCTATTGTTTGATTTTC
>JAAELZ010000223.1 GCA_024226105.1 Pseudomonadota bacterium
CACAAAATCCCGCTTGCCGTTTAGCGTGATCTGATAGTAAAGCTGGAGTAGTTCAGGCGTAAACAATGCGGCCAGACGCTCAATGTCTTCACGCGCAAACCCCTTCCATTCAATGGCTTCTGGCGCGAACTGATACAGGGCCAGCGCATGCAAATACGATAGCAGATCATCCAGCGCCGTTCTCAAATCCTGGGCAGCCTGTATCAACTGAGTGGAGCAATTCATGAGCGCCAATCCATCCCCCTGTGCCAGCGAGTCCAGTATGGCGACAATGGTTTGCCCATTAACCAGGCCCAGCATGTCCCGAATACTCGCTTCCGTCAGTTGCCGGTCACTATAGGCAATAGCCTGATCCAGCAAGCTCAGGGCATCCCGCAAACTGCCGTCAGCGGCACGTGCCAGCAAGCTCAGCGCAGCGGGTTCAGAGTTTATTGCTTCACTCAGCAAAATCGTGGACAACTGTTTTTCGATGTCCTGTTGTTCAATCGCATTGAGGCTAAACTGAATACATCGCGACAATACCGTCATCGGCAATTTTTGCGGATCCGTTGTCGCGAGCAGGAATTTGACGTGCTCCGGCGGCTCTTCAAGGGTTTTGAGCAAGGCGTTAAAGCTGTGCGCAGACAGCATATGCACCTCATCGATCAGGTATACCTTGTAACGACCCTGGGTGGGTGCATACTGAACGTTTTCCAGAAGTTCGCGTGTATCATCTACCTTTGTACGCGAGGCCGCATCAACTTCGATCAAATCAATAAAGCGCCCCTCTGCCACGGCAACGCAAGCTGAACACTCTCCGCATGGCGTTGAACTTACCCCTTTTTCGCAGTTTAGTGCTTTGGCAAATATACGCGCGAGGGTGGTCTTACCGACACCGCGCGTACCCGTGAACAAAAATGCGTGATGAACACGATCCTGATCCAGGGCATTGGACAACGCCGAGACCACGTGCGCCTGCCCGACAACATCGGCAAATTGTGCGGGCCGCCATTTACGAGCTAATACCTGATAACTCATAGCTCAGTTGTAAGCAGAAAAAAATAAGGCAAAGGCATCAGGTAATAATTTAGTTTGCAGGGGAAAACTAAGAAGTAATTGGGTGGCGGATCCAACAAGCCGGGCCTGGCACCCGATTCGACTGCTACGGCTGCTCCCTTCC
>JAAELZ010000224.1 GCA_024226105.1 Pseudomonadota bacterium
ATGTGGCGCCAAGAATCACATGGTGGTGATGCCCGATGCGGATATAGACCAGGTGGTCGACGCAATCGTTGGGGCGGCCTACGGTTCTGCTGGTGAGCGTTGTATGGCGGTATCCGTCGTAGTGACGATTGATGATGCCACTGCAGATGCGGTGCTCGAGAAGCTGCTGCCGCGTGTTAAGGCCTTAAAAGTGGGCCCCTATACCGATTCAGCATCTGAAATGGGGCCGCTGGTCAGCCCGGAAGCGCAGGCGAAAGTGAAGGGTTATATCGATGCGGGTGTCAGTGAAGGTGCCGAACTGGTCTATGATGGCCGCAAGGAAAAAGTAGCCGGCTTTGAGAACGGTTGTTTTGTCGGTGCAACGATTTTTGACAAGGTGACCAAAGACATGAGTATCTATACCGATGAAATATTTGGCCCGGTGCTGAGTGTTTTGCGCGCAGAAAGTTACGAAGAAGCGGTTGCGCTGATCAATGACCATGAGTACGGCAACGGCACGGCTCTGTTTACCCGTGACGGCGATTGTGCGCGTGATTTCACCGATCGCATCCAGATTGGTATGGTTGGTATCAATGTGCCGATTCCGGTGCCGATGGCGTTTCATAGCTTCGGTGGCTGGAAGCGTTCCCTGTTCGGTGATCATGCGATACACGGGCCCGAGGGCGTGCGTTTTTATACACGCCTGAAGACGGTTACCTCGCGTTGGCCCTCTGGAATTCGATCCGGTGCGGTGTTTAACTTTAAGGCGGGCGGGGAGCACTGATCAAAAGCCCTCTCTTTAGCAAAGAGGGTTGGGGGAGATTTTATTATTGCTGGGAGTTGTTCAATTTTCAGAGTATTGCTTACTATTTAAAATCCCCCTCTATCCCCCTTTGACAAAGGGGGAGGGTATACACGAACTCCATTTAGTGACGACCTGAGCAATGCCCGACATCATAGATAAAATCCGTGCAGACGCTGCGGCACAATGCCGTACGGTGGTGTTGCCGGAAGCAATGGATGAACGTGTTTTAAGGGCCGCTGTTGAAGTTCAATCAGCGGGTATAGCCAAACCCATACTGCTGGGGCAGCCGGAAGAAATCCAGGCCAGCGCAGATAAGTTCAAACTCGACCTTGATGGTATCGTTTTATACGAAACCATTACCCCGGCACACTCATCCGCCCTGCAAAGCTATCTGCGCTCGCGCAATCGATATGCTGATCTGTCGGGCGCCGAACTGATATCTGCTCTGCAAGACCCTTTAACCCTGGCGTGCTGCCTGCTCGCGACGGGCGAAGTGGATGCCTGTGTAGCGGGCGCGGTGAATACCACGATGCGAGTTATTCAAAATGGGCTTAGAATTATCGGAACGGCCGAGGAAAGCCCCTTACTCTCAAGCTTTTTCCTCATGGTTTTTGATTCCCCGCCGGCAGAAGGGCTGGATTATGCGTTGTTTGCGGATTGTGCAATTAATGTCAATCCGGACTGTGATCAACTGGCCCGGATAGCGGTTGAGACCGCCAGCAGTGCGAAGAATCTGGTTGGGCTTGAACCCAACGTCGCTCTGTTGTCTTTTTCAACTGATGGAAGTGCCTCTCACCCCGATGCGGAGAAAGTGAGCTGCGCAACCCGGTGTGTAAAAGATGCGCACCCGGAAATCAGGCTGATCGGCGAAGTTCAATTTGATGCCGCCCTGGTGCCTGCCGTGCGTGAGGTAAAAATGCCCGGATCTGATTTTTCCGGCCCGGCGAATGTTTATGTATTTCCCGATCTGGACGCGGGAAATATCGCGGCCAAGGTAGCCGAACGCATCGGCGGCGCTAAACCCATCGGCCCGATACTGCAGGGTTTGCGAAAACCGCTGAATGATTTATCCCGCGGGGCGGATGTGGATTCAATCGTGAATACCATTGCTATGACGTGCTTACAGGTTAGACAAGGTTAATTCAACTTTTTAACCCTGGCCTGAGGCTTGCCGGGACAGGAATCGGGGCTTTAGTCCCGGCAATATCCGGGTATGTGCGGGACTGAGGTTTCGCCTCCAGGCGCTCTTTTCCGGATGGATCGGGTTTAAATCTTAGAATTATTGATCAAACCAATGTGAAAGATAGGTGATATCGATTTTCACTGGAATGCTAAAGGGGATATGGTTCCGGCGAATCGAAACCTATCTCAATTCCGGAGCCCGTAAGTGAACATCACCCTTCCCGATAATTCCTATCTGCTGTTAACCCCCGGCCCCCTGTCGACCAGTAAAACTGTCAAGGCGACCATGCTGCGTGACTGGTGTACCTGGGACAACGACTACAACAGCATCGTCGAATCGGTTCGGGCCAAACTGGTCAATCTGGCAACGACAAGCGACGGATACACCTGCGTTCTGATGCAGGGCAGCGGCACCTTTAGCGTCGAATCGGTGATTGGCTCGGCACTTCCTGAAGACGGAAAATTGCTGGTACTGGTCAATGGTGCCTACGGTCAGCGTATCGCCAAAATTGCGCAAGCCTTGCGTATCCCGGTAGTGATTCTGGATAGTGGCGAACAGGAGACGCCAAATCTACAGCAGCTGCGTGATACACTGCAGGCGGATAGCGATATCACACACGTTGCCATGGTGCACTGCGAAACCACCACCGGAATGTTGAACCCGGTGGCAGAGGCCGGCGAGATTGTAAAATCGTACGGTAAAATTTTCATTGTTGACGCGATGAGCAGCTTTGGTGGCATTGAAATGGATGTTGCCCGGATGCAGGCAGATTTCCTCATTAGCAGCGCCAATAAGTGCATCCAGGGTGTGCCGGGATTTGGCTTTATTATTGCTACGCGTGAAATGATGCAATCGGCACGTGGTCAGGCGCGTTCCCTGAGTCTGGATATGTACGACCAATGGCAGGCAATGGATACGGGTAAAGGAAAGTGGCGGTTTACCTCTCCGACACATGTTGTGCGTGCCTTCGCGCAGGCACTCGATGAACTCGAAACCGAGGGCAGCATAGCGAAACGCGCTATCCGATATCGTGATAACCAGCGGGCACTGGTTAGCGGGATGCGAGAACTGGGCTTTGAAACCTTGCTAAACGACGAGCTTCAATCACCGATCATTACCAGTTTTATTAGTCCGGATGCCCCCGGATACAATTTCAGGGAGTTTTATGAACGCCTGAAAGCGCAGGGTTTTGTTATCTACCCGGGCAAAGTAAGTGATGCTGATACTTTTCGTATTGGCAACATTGGCGAAATTTATCTTGAAGACATCGGGCGCCTGCTGTCGGTTATCAGGGCCAATCGGTTTTGGCTAAGTAGTTGAGATTTGCAGCGTTCGTTATCGTCTTTAATTTATAAATTATCGAGGTCATCATAAATTTGTGCTACGATCACATCGATAAAATCAATCGGGGGCGTTGTTGTTTTGTACCCCTAAAAAAACCACCAAGAGGAGAGTAGTACCATGAAGTTGAAAAAGTTAGCTTATTTTGCAGGCGCTGCCTGTGCCGGATTAATGAACACGGCTGTTTTTGCCGGCTCGACACTGACGGTGTATACCGCTGTCGAAGCAGAAGATTTGAAAAAATATGCTGCGCGTTTTAATGAAGATCACCCTGACATCGCCATCGACTGGGTTCGCGATTCAACCGGTGTTGTAACCGCCAAACTGCTCGCAGAGAAAGCGAATCCACAGGCAGATTTGATCTGGGGTCTGGCGGCTACGTCACTGCTACTCATGAAAAATGAAGGCATGCTGGAAGCCTATGAGCCCAAAGGCCTGGATAAGCTGGATTCAAAATTTAGTGATAAGGCCAGCCCGCCTTCCTGGGTCGGGATGGATGCCTGGGTGGCGGCAGTCTGCGTGAATACCGTTGAAGCGGAGAAGAACAACCTGCCCATGCCGGCTTCATGGAAAGATCTGACCAACCCGGTCTACAAGGGCCATATTGCGATGCCGAATCCCAATTCATCGGGAACCGGTTTCCTGGACGTATCGAGCTGGTTACAGATGTTTGGCGACAAAGATGGCTGGGCGTTTATGGACGGCTTGCATCAGAACATCGATCACTATACGCACTCCGGTTCCAAGCCTTGCAAGCAGGCTGCGCGCGGTGAAGTCGCGATTGGTGTTTCTTTCGCCTTCCGCGGCGCCAAGTCGAAAGCCAAAGGGGCGCCGCTTGAAATCGTGATCCCGTCTGAAGGCATAGGCTGGGACATGGAAGCCACGGCTATTGTAAAAGGCACAGACAATCTCGAAGCTGCGCAAACATTGGTTGACTGGTCTATCACAGAAAAAGCCAATAAGATGTACAACGAAGGTTATGCGGTTATTGGTATTCAGGCCCTGGCGAAACCCGTCGAGCATTTCCCTGAAAACATCGTCGGTTCCATGATCGACAACGATTTTGAGTGGGCGGCTGCCAATCGTAAAGAGATCCTGGCCGAGTGGCAAAAACGCTACGACTCCAAGTCAGAGCCCAAGAGTTAGTAAAACCTCGTAATCCTCCCCCTTTAAAAAGGGGGATAATGGGGGATTTCGAATGGTTAATAACGTCTTTGTAATTCCGTTTTCAGAGTCAGCCTGAAAATCTCCCCAGCCCCTCTTTGTCAAAGAGGGGCGTTTTCATAAATTCCCCCCTTAGCCTTAAAAAGGGGGGATTCTTCGTAAGTCCAATATCACTCCGATTAAAAACGGGTGGTTTCAGGGGGTTCTATGCAGGAAAACCAGGGCCAAAGCCCTTATCTCAAAATAACAGAACTTACCAAAAAATTTGGTGATTTCGTCGCGCTGGACAATATTTCACTTGATGTGTTCGAAGGCGAGTTCGTCTGTTTCCTGGGGCCATCAGGCTGTGGTAAAACAACCTTGCTTCGTGCGATTGCCGGCCTCGATATTCAGACCTATGGCCGCGTTGAACAGGCCGGTCGTGACGTGTCTAACCTTTCCGCTTCAGAGCGTGATTTTGGTATCGTATTTCAATCCTATGCCCTGTTTCCAAACCTTACGATTTACAAAAATGTCGCGTACGGCCTGGAGAATGCAAAACTTCCGCGCAAGCAAATTGATGACAGGGTAGCCGAATTGCTGCAACTCGTGGGTATGTCCAGCCAGGCAGATAAATACCCTGCACAGTTATCCGGCGGCCAGCAGCAACGTATTTCGCTTGCACGCGCGCTCGCAATTTCACCGGGTTTATTGTTGTTGGACGAGCCGCTTTCCGCGCTGGATGCCAAAGTCCGGCTGATGTTGCGCCATGAAATTAAAGATCTGCAGCACAAGCTCGGTGTGACTACGATCATGGTGACGCACGACCAGGAAGAAGCGCTGACCATGGCAGATAGAATTGTGGTCATGAATGACGGCATTATCGAACAGGTAGGCACACCCACAGAAATTTATCATGAGCCGGCCACCGCGTTTATCGCTGATTTCATCGGCACCATGAATTTTCTGGAAGCCAGAGTAACGAGTTCCACGCAAATACACATTGGTGAGCTCGGGATCAATTGCCAGTCCGTGCCGGGTAACGCCGGGGATAAACTTTTAGTCTCAATTCGCCCGGAAGATGTGGTGGTGCAGGATGCCAGTGATAATCGGCTGGAAGCGACCATTGAAGATATTGAGTTTCTGGGCGCGTTCGTGCGCGCTGAACTATCCAACAGCGAGATGAGTGATCATCATTTTTTCGCTGATTTCTCCGCTAACCAGGTTCGAAGATCGGATCTTAAGCAGGGCATGAAACTTGAAGTGGGCCTGCCTAAACGGAGCTTGCGGTTGTATCCGGCATGACGGCCCATAGTATGGCAAATGCGCAGGGCGCTACCCTGCAAAAGGTAAAACCTAAAGCCAGTAAAGATGACCGGCAGATGCTGGTTTTTGTGATTATTATTGGTTGTTACCTGCTCGTGGCGTTGGCGTTTCCACTCTATGCGATTCTGTCAAAAAGCTTTCAAAATCACGCAGGTGAATTTGTCGGTTTTGCCAACTACGCTGAATATTTCGGAACCCCGGCTTTACTCTATTCTATTAAGAACAGCCTGACCATATCGCTGGTCACTATGTTTTTTACTGTTAGCATTGCCTTTGTACTGGCCTATGCCCTGCATCGCAGTTGTATGCCCTTCAAAGGTTTTTTTAAGGTTGTTATGCTGGTACCGATACTGGTGCCATCACTGTTGCCGGGTATTGCGCTGGTGTATTTGTTCGGGCGGCAGGGGCTGATTCCGCAACTGTTATTTGGCCATGAAATTTACGGCCCGATTGGCATTGTGATCGCAGAGGTGTTTTATACTCTGCCCCATGCGCTTATTATCATCATGACCGCGCTGAGCATTGCTGATGCCAGGTTATATGAAGCGGCCGTGGCGCTACGCACCTCTAAAGTCAGGACGTTCTTTACAGTGACGTTACCGGGCGCAAGGTACGGGCTAATTAGCTCTGCCTTCGTAGTTTTTACCCTGGTAATCACCGATTTTGGTGTGCCAAAGGTTATCGGCGGTGGTTACAACGTACTGGCAACCGATATTTATAAGCAGGTTATCGGGCAACAAAACTTTCAAATGGGCGCGGTGGTGAGTTTAATACTACTATTCCCGGCCGCACTGGCCTTTTTTATTGATCGGGCAGTACAGAAAAAACAGGTTGCCGCGCTCTCGGCCAGAGCGGTCCCGCTGGTGCCTAACCCCAGCAAGGGATTTGACAGGATTATGTTTGCTTATGCCTGCCTGGTCAGTGTATTTGTTCTGGGCATATTGGCGACCTGTCAGTATGCTGCACTGGTGGAGTTTTATCCCTACAATCTGAGCCTGGGTTTGACCAATTATCAGTTTGATTTAATGGACGGTGGCGGCTGGGACTCTTTTGGCAATTCACTCAAACTGGGCTTGTATACCGCGATCATCGGAACGGCAATTGTGTTTCTGGGCGCCTATATGGTGGAGAAAAGCCGGGGTTTCATGCCGGCACGTTCCGCGTTCCATTTTTTAGCCATGATGCCAATGGCCGTGCCCGGAATGGTATTGGGCCTGGCGTACATTTTCTTTTTTAACGCGCCCAATAATCCGCTCAATTTTGTTTACCATACCATGGCGATCCTGGTGATCAGCACCGTGACCCACTTTTATACGGTTTCACACCTGACGGCGGTAACTGCGCTCAAGCAAATGGATGTTGAGTTTGAATCCGTGGCGGCCTCGCTTAAGGCCCCATTTTATCGAACCTTCAGGAGAGTGACGGTACCCATTTGTCTGCCGGCCATTTTTGATATCAGCATTTACCTGTTTGTAAACGCCATGACCACGGTTTCAGCAGTGGTATTCCTGTATGGGCCGCACACCAATCTCGCTTCGGTGGCGGTACTCAACATGGATGACGCAGGCGATATCGCACCGGCTGCGGCAATGGGGATGATGATCTTTTATGCTAACGCAACGGTCAGGCTATTTCATGGACTGGTATCCAAGTACGTGCTCAAGCGTACCCAGTCCTGGCGTTTGCGTTAAGTCAGTAAACTCCTCTCCCCTGGAACCGGAATTTCAGTCCCGCTTCCGTTACATCCCCCTCTTTATCAAAGAGGGGCTAGGGGAGATTTGCGGTTATCAACAAATAGTGATTGTGGTTGATGCCTGGAACCTAAAAGCAAATCCCCCTCAGTCCCCCTTTGTCAAAGGGGGATGTAAGGTCATTGACCTTGCGCGGTTTCCAATATCTCCAGAAACGCAGAAACAATCCTCACCGATCTTGTTTTCTCGAGGCAGACCACGTACTCATCATGAATCAGGCGGGCATTTTTCACCGTTAGTGCGTGCAGACGGTTGTCGTTACCAAATTCGTTTTCCGAAACGACACCAATTCCGAGCCCTGCGGCAACGGCTTCACGTACGCCTTCTCTACCGCTTATTTCCAGTGTGTCTGCGAGCGGTACATTGGCTTTTTCCATCGCAGTTTCGAATATTGCCCGGGTAGTTGATCCCTGCTCGCGTAAAACGATACGCTGTTCTGCCAGCTCTTCAATACGGATGCTGCGTCGATCAGCCCAGGCATGAGATTTATTCACGAATACCACCAGTTTATCCGGCGCAAGCGCAATGGCGTGCAGGCGTTCATCATCAACAGGAACATTGGGTAGCACCGCAATCTCACAGCGATGGGTTTCCAGTGCTTTCATCAGTTCACGTGAGTTGCCCGTGATGATGGATAAGTGGATACCGGGATAGCGCCGATGAAACTGTGCGAGCAGGGGGGTAATGAAGTAAGGGGCATCGGCACCGACACGCAGGCTTCCGGTGATGAGTTCCCGTGCGGACAAAAATAGCTGTTCAACCTCCTCTTCATGGCGAAATAGCTTGCGGGTGATAAGCAGTGCCGCTTCCCCGAACTCGGTAAGCTCAATACCGTGGCCACGGCGTTCAAACAATTTAACACCATAGCGCTCCTCCAGTGCTTTGACCTGCCCGGAGAGGGTTGGCTGGGTAACATGAAGTACCTGTGCTGCCTGGGTGAAACTGCCATGGGTCGCCACGCCGTGGAAGGCGCGCAGATGAGCATGTATCATTGACATGGCCAATGTATCCTATAAATGATATCGATTTGGCAGATGATAGATTAAGGCGATATCAAGTAGCAATCAGTTTATAATTTTATCTGTCAAGCCGAAACGGAAAACGGGAATTAAGGTCCCCTTATGACATTGCCTGTTATGGGCAGTACGTGACATCCGGCCAGGTATTGACAGGCCTGCCCGGTCAGGTATCACACAGTCTTTGACGAACTAAATTTATGGATCTATTTGTTACCTTTGCCGTGTTGTGCGCAGCGTTCGCGCATGCCATATGGAATGCTTTCGTAAAAACCGGCGATGATCATCTGATCTCAATTACCGGGATCGCTGCCGGGGCGACCCTGACCTCTCTGGTTATTTTTCCGTTCTCTACTGCACCGGATGTACAAAGCTGGCCGTATATTTTTGCTTCCATATTAATTCACGTGGCGTATATGATTGCCTTGAGCCAGGCGTATCGATACAGTGATTTTTCTTCGGCTTATCCGATTGCACGCGGCTCCGCGCCAATGCTGGTATTTGCATGGAGTTTTATTTTTCTGCAGGAAGTTTTGTCCGCCAGGGAGATACTGGCGGTTTTTGGAATACTGCTTGGCATTATGGTGTTTTCCACGCGCCGCCTCGGGGCGGTGGTGAATGACCGCAAGGCAATCTGGTACGCGTTATTGACGGCAGTTTGTATTGCGGCCTATACCATTGTTGATGGAATCGGGGTACGATTGTCAAATAGCGTGAGCGGTTATATGGTGTGGATGACAACCTTCGAGATATTCCCGTTGTTGTTATATACCTGGTTCAGACGAGGCCCGAAGGTATTTACGGCGATTGCAAAAAATGCCCGGCCAATGCTGTTCGCGGGCATGATGGCAGTGGGGGGGTACTGGATCATTATCTGGGCGATGACCCAGGCACCGATTGCGCTGGTGGCCGCTTTGCGCGAAACATCTATTATTATCGCGGCCCTGATTGGTGCGTATTACTTCAAGGAGCCTTCGGGGAAAAGACGCATAATCGCCGCGATTATCGTGTGTGTAAGTGTCGTTATACTACGGTTGTGATTTTCGCAGGGTGCGCTACGCCTGCAAGCCGGATCACCTTAAAATTATTTTGAAGCGGTGGCTGGGTTGAACAGGTATTGTCAAACCAGTCTATTCCCTTCGATATAATAGGGGGCCTGGTTTACGCTTTTTTAAATGCCATGACTGACGAAATTGTTATCCTGGTTGATGAGAACGATCACGTTACTGGTGAGGCGCCGAGATCGCGTGTTCGTAAAGAAGGATTAATACATCGTGTTAGCTATATCCTGGTATTCAATTCAGGCGGCCAGCTGCTATTGCAAAAACGAACCACGGTCAAGGATCTCTATCCGGGGTATTATGATGCGGCTGCGGGCGGCGTGGTGACCTGCGGTGAATCCTACGAGGTATCTGCTAGCAGAGAGCTTGAAGAAGAACTGGGGTTAGTGAATAAGCCGCTTATTTGTCACTTTGACCACTATTTTGATGATGGTTTTAACCGTTACTGGGGCAGGGTGTTTTCATGCCAGCACGATGGCTCGTTTACGCTCCAGGCTTCTGAAGTAGAAAGCGCCCTGTTTGTTGATGTGGAGCGGGTTCTTAATAAAGAGTTCAACCCGCTAACACCCGATACCTTTGAAGTATTGCAAAGGTTAAGAGGATAAATGGTGAATAGCTATTAATCCAGGCTGGACCGCGGGTGGCAAGGTATTCAAGGTTCAGTTTTTCCAAAGTTAAGCCGTAAAAGGCACATTCTTTGCAAACGATTATCCTGTATTTGTCAGCAAAGCAAACGTAAACCGTAGTACAAAAAGAATACCCAGGGTAAGCAGGCACCACCAGATGGTTTTTTGAAACTGCAGAGCATCTAGTTTACGTGTTGCTGAACTACCGAATAGCGTTGCAACGATTGCCAGGGGTAGCATGAGTAAATACAAGCCAATGATTCTTTGGGTTACCAGACCCCCGGCAAAAAAAACAAAGGGAACCATCAGGCCACTGATAATGTAAAAGCCATGGATAGTGCTCTTAAACTGTGCCGGACTCCACCCTCGCAAACCGCCATATATTGCAAAGACCACTCCACGTAAGGCATACGCCGAGCCGAGTATGCCGGCCAGCAATCCAAATGCGTAGCTCCAGAGAGTTCCTTTGAGTTTTATGTCCGTATGAACCCACAGCTGCCAGATCGCAAGCACAATCAGAACCGCACCAAGTACACCCTTTACCAGTTCGGGATTGGCCAGGCTTAAAAACACCACCCCCAGCGGGAAACCAATTAGAGCCGCGATTGCGGTGCGCCCAAGTGAGCCAAGTTGTGTTTGCTGGCGATCCCGCCAATAGGCAATGATGGACATGCTTGAAGACAGGAAAAGAATCAGGGGTACCGCCTCACTTATGTTTATAAAAAATGATAGCAGGGGCACCGCGATCAGGCCGTCACCAAAGCCAATGGCGGCCCGAATGAAAAGTGTCGCGAAGACAATCAACGCTATCCATGCGGTTTCAGGCTTGTCCAGGGCCTGGTGTACGGAAGAAAGCAAATATTCCATCAAATGGTTGAGGTGTACGGTGGTTAGAAATTAAGGCTGAAATGCGATCAGATTAGTTCGTCACTACGTTCGTCCGTTTCACCAAAGCGGCTAAGCGCTGGAGGATTCAAACCCTCATAAAGGGCTGCCAGCCGCTCGTTGATCTGTTTGTTGTGTATTTCAAACAGGCTATTACCCTGTCGGTCACTGTCTACGATGAAGGGGCCGAAGTTTTCCACTTCGAACACCCACATGGCCTGCGCATTGCCCAGTTCCTTGAACCACTCAACCTGTTTAACGCATTTAATACCGCGGCCAAGTAACGCGCCCGTTCCATAACCCACGGTGGTTAAATACACCGCACCAGCAGGGACATACAGTTGCTTGTATTGTTCGCTCGACATGCCGCCCTTGCCGATAATGATCTTTGCACCGGACAATTCAAACCATTTTTTCATCCATTTGGAGAAACGAAAACTGGCGGTTGCAGTAACACCGCCGACTTTGTAGCTGCCATCCGGTTTTATCGCAGCGGCGGGTGAGCAATGAAAATTCACATTGCTAAGTGCGGGCAGGTCCAGGGGGATGTCGTAACCTTCTTCGATGACACGTTTGTAGACGCCCTCGCGGCCGGTATAGATTATCCCATCCAGATAGACGATAGTACCGATTGTCAGTGCATCCAGATCCTCCGCCTGTACGGGAACTTTGAGATGAACCGTTTTGTACTGG
>JAAELZ010000225.1 GCA_024226105.1 Pseudomonadota bacterium
AGGGCGCTTCAGACAATACTACCGCAGCGGCATCTGCCCCCACGTGACCGGCAATGCAGGGCAGCAGGTATACACGCGCGCCCGAGGCCAGCCCTATACCCAGTTCACGTGCCGGCAAATTCAACGAAGCCTGGGTCGCCAGCGCGAAAGGAGCACCTCCTAATTCAACCGGATCCAGCCCCAGAAACAGATGGTGCATCACAGGGTTGCCCACCATGACTGCATCAAGCAATAATTCCCGGTCAACGCCCGTCTGCAATAGCAGCTGGTCAACCAGCTGATTGATGCCCCCGCGCACCGCCTCCGTCATTTCCAGGTCGCCACCGGGGTTCATCATCGAATACGAAACGCGACTCATCAAATCTTCACCGAATCGAATCTGCGGATTCATTAACCCGGCTGTTGCCAGAACCTTGCCATTTTCAAGGTCACAAAGGTGTCCTGCAACCGTTGTAGAGCCGATATCGACGGCCAGGCCATAGGCCTGTTTTTGTTTCCCCGGCCAGATTGCTAAAACACGGGATTTTTCATAAATGGCCAACGTAACTTTCCAACCGCCTTCTCGTAGCGCCGGTTGTAACTGCCGATAGCTGGAAGAATCAAAAACCAGGTCGGTATAGCCCGTTTCAAATTCCACCGCATCGCGCAGCCGTTCAAGGTCGCCACTGGGCGTATCAAGCCGCGCCTCCGCGACTTCAACCACCACCAGCTCCACCGCAGGTTTTGCTTCAAGTTCGATGTCTACGGCGCCTTTTCTGACAACCTGCTGGTGTACCTGGCTTTCAGGTGGAATATCGATAATGGCATCACCCAACAGCTTCGCCCTGCACCCCAGACGAAAGCCCGACTCAATTTTTTCATCCGTAAACAGATCGGTTTCAGCGGATGTCGGTGGTGACAGGTGCTCACGCTTTGAGTTGATTTGATGCTTGGGAAACTCACCCTCGCTGACGCGTATTTTGCAGCGGCCGCAGGCACCCGTACCACCACAAACCGTATCCAGATCCGCCCCCAGCTTACGCGCCGCGGTGAGGATATCGGTTCCAGCGCTAACTTCTCCGCGTATACCCGAAGGCGTGAAGACAATAGTAATATTTTTGTTATTCATCTTATTCGTTCACCAGGCAACTGAATTACCCTTGTGATGCAAGGGGCCAGACCAGTATCAAACATGCTGCCCGAATAGAGCATCAGGCTCGCAACGTTTACTGCTGTAAATCCCCCTTTATCCGGCACCTTTTGGTATCTCAATATAATCGCTCGCGTCTTCCTCGTATATATATTCAACCGTTTTTAGCCCGGTTGGCGGGTCGATGGTACCCGCCATTACACTGATCTGATCATCACTCAAGCGGCTCCAGAACAAATTGCCGCCACACTGTTTACAAAACCCCCGTTTATAACCGGGGGTAGATTCATACCAGTGCAGAGTTTCATGCGCGTCAACAAATAAGTCCTTTTCTTTGACGCGCGTAGCAGCAACATGATGCCCGCTGGTTTTCTGGCACTGCGTACAATAACAGTTCACCACATCGCGAACCAGGCCCTGGATCCGATAACGCACCCCCCCGCACAAACAACTGCCGGTCAAATTCCCGGTTTTGGTTGCTTTTACCCTGTCAGACAGGTCGCTTTGTTTCACGCCCGTTCACGGCGGCGCCTTGAGCGGCGACGGCTTCCCTGATCGCCCGCTGCTGCTTCGGGTGCGGGCTCACGATAAACCTTGATCCAGCGCGCGCAACTAGGATCATTGCCCATCACCACATCTGCTGCACGTACCGATTGCACGACTTCACTGTGCAGTGGGTTTACGATAGCAGAGGTCATACCTGCGCTCATAGCCATACTGATAAACGCGGCATTCATACCATTACGATTCGGTATCCCGAAGCTGAAATTGGAGGCACCGCAGGTGGTATTCACCTTCAGCTCATAGCGCAATCGACTGATCAGTTGCATAACCTGGCGCCCGGCATCATTGACTGCCCCTACGGGCATCACCAGCGGGTCGACCACCACATCTTCAGGCTTAATGCCATAATCCTGCGCACGTTCAACGATTTTTTTTGCGACTTCGTAGCGTACGTTCGGATCTTCTGAAATGCCGGTCTCATCATTTGAAATGGCCACCACCGCCGCGTCGTATTTTTTAACCAGCGGTAAAACCTGCTCCAGGCGATCTTCCTCTCCGGTGACCGAGTTGACCAGTGCCCGCCCCTGATACACCGAAAGGCCCGCTTCCAATGCCGCAACAATCGATGAATCTATAGACAAAGGCACATTGGTAATCGATTGCACCAGCTGAATGGTTTCAGCCAGTATCTTTGGCTCATCGGCCAATGGAATGCCTGCATTGACGTCAAGCATTTGCGCGCCCGCTGCCACTTGTGCCAGCACGTCCTTTTCGACGCGGCTGAAATTCCCTTCCTTCATCTCTTTGGCAAGAATTTTACGCCCGGTAGGGTTGATACGTTCGCCGATCATCACGAAGGGTTGATCGAAACCAATTATGATTTCTTTGCTGGCTGAACTTAAAACGGTTTTGGTCATAATTTACGTCTCTTTTTTGGTTTGGACATCTCTACCCGGATACCAGGGCACACGATCACCCAGGACACCCGAATCTTTAACAATCTGTTTCACGGACTCTTCCTGGCGATAAGCCATCACGTGTACGCCCGCTACTCCTTCAATTTCCTGAAGCTGCTGCATCATTTCGACACAGATTTTACGCCCTTCTGTTTTCTGTTTTTTACCCGCTGCCAACAGGCGGTCAATGATTGAGTCGGGTATATGTATACCCGGCACATTATCACGAATCCATGCCGCTGAGCGTGCCGATGCCATTGGCCCGACACCAGCAAGAACGTAGGCTTTGTCAAGCAAACCCTGATCACCCGCGCGTTGCATGAACTCTTTAAACAGCGGGATATCAAAACAATACTGTGTCTGGAAAAACTGCGCGCCTGCCTCGATTTTGCTCGCCATACGCTGCGCACGAAAATCCAGCGGTGGCGCAAAGGGATTGGCAGCGGCCCCTATAAACAACTGAGGAGGGGTATCAAGGCGTCGACCACTTAGAAAGCGACTCTCATCACGCATGGTTCTGACTGTTTTGAGCAGGGACATTGAGCCTAAATCGAATACCGGCTTGGATTCGGGATGATCTCCCGCCTGAATGCCGTCTCCCGTCAAACAAAGCACATTAGACACACCCATTGCCGCCGCACCCAGCAACTCTCCCTGAATCGCAATTCGGTTACGATCCCGACAGGCGATCTGCAATACCGTACTATAGCCTTTTCGCGCCAACAGGGCACAGACCGCAACGCTCGACATATGACAATTAGCGCCCGACCCGTCGGTGGCATTAATCGCATCCACCGCACCATCGAACATCTCTGCGCGACGATACACCTCCAGCGGATCCGCAGAATCCGGAGGTGCGAGTTCAGTGGTTACCGCAAAAGCGCCCGCACGCAGTACGCGCTCTAAGCGACCGGATGATACGTGGCCCGGTAAAACAGGCAGGCTTTCACCTATAGGGGGTTCGTCGGCAAAATACATAGTTGAGGCTTTATATTATAACGGGAATAGTGGCTAATCACCCGGACTCAGGAATCGGCTTGTTCGTAAAATGCCTTATCCCTTTGCTTGCGCACCTCCCTTAACCAGGAAGATCGACCTCGCAGCCGGTAATCCATCGGGAAGCGTACAAACAGAATAGATTTACTATTTTCTACCAGCTGGCTACCTCTGTAGGCTTCCACCCAGACGCAGCGCATATCGGGTTTAACCTCGCAGCGCCCGTCGGAGCGCACCCCCCCGCACGGGCCATTTCTAAGTTCCTTCGGGCAGTTCATCGGGCAGGACATTCCGGTATCGCGCAAGGAACACTGGCCGCACATTTTGCAATCGAACAGCAACCCTTTTACATTTTTCTCTATAAATGTAATGGGCTTTTCGACCCGGTCATAACCAATTTTCAACCACAGGGCATCAAGCGCCCTCAGGACGCCTTCAAACTTCTGATAAAGACCCACCAAAAAACGCGCTCGTGAGACCGACCATTTACGAACCACGTACATTCAGGCTGCTCCTTCGACAAGGCCAGGGTCTATTCCCTTGTTTTTAACGATTCGTTCCAGGCGAACATCATCGTATTCTGACTCCAGTCTTTGTGCTGTCTCCTGAACCAGCGTTTCCATTTCTCCCGAGTCCTTAACCGTCTTTCTATGCCAGTCTTCCAGATAAGAATCAGTATCGATCTTTTTTGCCCGCATCGCGGCACGATCAATACCCTCGAGAAATCGGCCAGACAGTTTATGGCGAACGCGTTGCCGGCCCTGTTTCGCAAGCACCTGCGCCGGAATATCCCGCCAGTAAATAATTGTTAAGTCAGGCACGGCTCAGCGACAGAAATGCTCATTGTTTTAGATAAACTGTTGTCCAGCTCGCCATACGCAGTGTAGTGAAATGCAAATTCCAGCCCTAATGTTTCGGCATGCGTTCTGGCCTGGGCGAGCAGCGTGGAAGAACGTGTTTGAGCAAGATACATCAGTCTTGTATAGTTGCCGAAATACGCCTCCATTAGCTCAGGCTTCCGATCCAGCCCCAGCGCTTTGAATACGTAGGTATCAAAATATTTTACAAGGAAATCGGTGAGATAAAATGTGCCCGGCTCAGCTTCATGCATCTGCACAAAATCTTCGCTGCCGGCAAAAAACTCATAACAATGCGTTCCGGGCAATCGCTCGACACCAGCCTCAACCAGCACTTCATCCAGTTTGCCGCCAGTACCGCAATCGCCATAGGCGACCAAAATGGTGTCATCATTTTCACCGCGGAATTTTTCGATGGCTGATTTAACCGCTCCGGGAATGCGCTGTGGTGTATTGTGGTAGTGCGCCGGTAAACAGCGTATGTTCAAATGATCCCAGTCATTCAACTGCTTCAAAGCAACCAATTCATGAGCGAGCGCCCCACAGGCCAAAACGTTCATTGCCTGATTCTCTCAATACTTACTGTGCCTTATGCGGCAGCCTTACGTTCAGCCACCAGCTCCTTGGCAATATCAACCGCGGAGGCTGCGTCACGGCAATAGGCATCCGCTCCGACCGCTTTACCGAATTCAT
The DNA here is from genome assembly GCA_024226105.1 of Pseudomonadota bacterium. GTDB lineage: Bacteria > Pseudomonadota > Gammaproteobacteria > Arenicellales > Poriferihabitantaceae > JAAELZ01. The sequence continues at coordinate 5,136 of JAAELZ010000225.1, forward strand.
CATTGAGAGGTGCCCCGCCGACCAGTACAATGTAATCTTCACGCATGCCCCGGCTAACCAGTTCATCGATCACCACTTTCATATACGGCATGGTTGTGGTCAACAGCGCCGACATGCCCAGGATATCGGGTTTATGCTCCTCCAGTGCAGCCAGATAGTCTTCGACCGGGTTATTAATGCCCAGATCGATAACTTCAAAACCCGCCCCTTCCATCATCATTTTGACAAGATTTTTGCCGATATCATGGATATCACCCTTGACCGTGCCGATAACCATTTTGCCCGCCGTTGTCCCGCCGGATGCAGATAACAGTGGCTTGAGGATTTCCATTCCACCCTTCATGGCATTCGCAGCAGACAGCACTTCGGGTACAAACAGTATGCCGTCTCGAAAATCGACGCCAACAATCGTCATCCCGCCGACCAGCGCGACATTTAGGACTTTGTCAGCCCCCCAACCACGTTCCAGCAGAATTTCGGTGCCTTCAATCACCTCTTCTTTCAAGCCGTCGTATAAATCATCCTGCATTTGCTCGACCAGTTCGTCGTCGGGCAGTGCGGAAAGGTCTATGTCTTCGTCGTCGTAGTTATCGTCTTGATCGCTCATGGTATTCAGGCCTGGCTGTTGGTTGGGCTAAGGGAGATGTCTAAGCGAATCATATTTTTACGCAGCCCGGGCTGCGCCTGAATTAACGACCAGCTATTATCTATACACGACAAAAGCCTTAGTCTACCCCCTGTAAGCGCATATTTTAAAGCGATTCGCGCTCGCGAACCGCTTTCTGTAGTCCGCCTTGCCCTACAATGCCTTGCTGGCCTGTCGCAGGCCAAGGTACAAACTCACACACATTCCCAGCAATATCAGGGTAAACGGCAGGCCGGTGGATACCGCCATCGCCTGCAGGGCACCCAGGGCTTCTGAACCGCCTACCAGCAGCAAGACCACCGCAACCAGGCCTTCAAACGTACACCAGAACACACGCTGTGCAACGGGCGCATCTTCCTTTCCCCCTGCGGTAATGGTGTCAATCACCAAAGAGCCCGAATCTGAAGATGTAACAAAAAATACCAGCACCAGAATAATGCCAACAATGGAGAGAAAACTGGTAAATGGAAAGCCCTTAACCATCTCAAACAGTTTTAGTTCCTGTGCCGCTGCCGCAACCGGCGCACTGGCATCCGCTACGACCTGGGCGATTGCCGTTCCGCCAAACGATCCCATCCAGATGATGCAAAAAACAGTTGGTATCAGGATCACGCAGGCCACAAACTCCCGTACCGTACGACCACGCGAGACGCGCGCGATAAACATCCCCACAAACGGTGACCACGACACCCACCACGCCCAGTAAAATGACGTCCAGCCCTGTGAAAAATTAACGTCTTCCCGACCAAAGGGTGTAGATAAGGGTATCAGCTCTTTCAGATAAGCCGCGCCGCCTGAGAAGATCGCAGCCAGAATATCGCTGGTCGGACCCACCAGGAACACAAAAATCAACAGCAATACGGCTAAACCCATATTGACCTCGGACAGCACCTTGACGCCCCCGTCCAGGCCTCGAACTACCGAGACCAGTGCAATGACAGTAATCACCGAAACCAGTACAAAAATCGCCACGCTGCCGGTGCCCCAACCAAACAAAAAGTTAAAACCTGCCAGCGCCTGTGAGGTGCCAAAACCCAGCGATGTCGCCAGGCCAAACAGGGTTGCAAATACCGCCATGATGTCTATGAGATGCCCCGGCCAACCCCATACTCTTTCACCCAGAAGGGGGTAAAAGGCCGAACGTAAGGTGAGCGGTAAATTATGGTTATAGGAAAAAAAGGCTAGTGCCAGCGCCACAATCGCATAAAT
>JAAELZ010000226.1 GCA_024226105.1 Pseudomonadota bacterium
CAGTTGCTGCATACGTGGGTGCTCATGTTCTCGATCACGCCGAGAATCGGGATTTCGACCTTCTCAAACATTTTGACTGCTTTGCGCGCGTCGATCAGCGCAATGTCTTGTGGTGTGGTGACGATGACCGCGCCGGATACGGGCACTTTCTGTGCCAGCGTCAATTGTGTGTCACCGGTGCCGGGGGGTAAATCAATGATCAGGTAATCCAGGTCTCTCCATTTGGTATCGCGTAAGAGTTGCTCCAGCGCCTGGGTTACCATCGGGCCACGCCAGATCATCGGGGTATCTTCTTCGATCAGATAACCGATAGACATAGTCTGGATGTGATAGCTGTCCATCGGTTGCAGTGCATTACCGTCGGTGGTTGGCTGACCGGACAGGCCAAACATACGTGGCTGGCTGGGGCCGTAAATATCGGCATCCAGAATGCCGACCGTTGCGCCTTCTGCAGAGAGCGCCAGCGCAAGGTTGGCGGATACGGTAGATTTGCCCACGCCACCTTTGCCCGAGGCAACGGCGATGATGTTTTTGACGCCATCCAACGGCTTGGTGCCTTCCTGTACGGCGTGAGAGTTAATTGCGGTTTCGATTTCAACCCTGGCAGAACTTATACCACCAAGCGCGGTAATCGCATTCTGAATCGATTCGGCTATTTGTGCATGAGCACTCTTTGCCGGATACCCCAGCGCCAGCTTGACGGAGATGTTATCGCCATCAATATCGAGGGCTTCGATGGAATTGCTTTTGGTTATAGAAACATCGCTATGTGGATCAACGACCGCATCAATAGCCTTTTCTATGCTTGCTTTATCAAGTGATGACATAATGTGCCTTGTGTAGAGTGTTTGGGTAGAATAATGCCTTGCCTTTATATGGGGATGAGAATAGGCCAATCAAGCCTCTCAATTTCAGATTTGATTGCCGTATAATTCAGCTCTCAATTAACAAACAAATTACCTGACGAAATCAATCAGGACTATAACCTTTCAGCGATATAAGGCTTACCCACATGGCTCAAAAAAGAAGAATCCTCGTTACCAGCGCGTTGCCTTATGCCAACGGGCCGATTCATATTGGCCATCTGGTTGAGTACATCCAGACGGATATCTGGGTGCGCTTCCAGAAACAGTGTGGCCACGAAGTGTATTATGTGTGTGCAGATGACGCGCACGGCACGCCGATTATGCTGAAAGCGGAAGCGGAGGGCATTACTCCGCAGCAATTGATTGACCGGGTGCATACTGAGCACGCCACGGATTTTGCGGCGTTTGGGGTGAATTTTGATAATTATCACAGCACGCACTCCGAAGAGAATCGGGCGATTTCCTCCGATATATATTTGAAGCTCAAAGAAGGTGGGCATATTGAGCGGCGTTCGATCAAGCAGTTTTATGACCCCGAGCGCAAAATGTTTCTGCCGGATCGTTTTGTTAAAGGCACCTGCCCCAATTGCGGTTCTGAAGACCAGTATGGAGATAACTGCGATGCCTGTGGTGCAACTTATTCACCAACTGAATTGCTAAAACCGCGTTCGGTCGTGTCCGGTGCTGCTCCAGTGGAAAAAGATTCAGAGCAATTGTTTTTCAAGCTGAGC
>JAAELZ010000227.1 GCA_024226105.1 Pseudomonadota bacterium
CCAGTAATTGGGGCTCTTTGCCGGGGCTGGTATAGATGGCCTGGGTTAAAAGTTTGCCGGTGGGATCGTGGGAGCATTGGGAGTGGATATTGCCGGGCAGGTGGCGTTCGATGGGCCTTCCCGCGGCATCCCGGACAATGCGGATTTGCTTGTTAACGCCGAGGGTAACGGTTTCAAGGCGGTTATAGGCATCATATTCAAATTCTGTGCTATGGCCTGAAGCGCTTTTTTGGAGCACGAGGTTGCCGGCAATATCATAAACGTTTTCGACAAAATATTCGTTCTGGTACTCGCCGATTACCCGGCCCAGGGCATCGTATTCCAGCCGGACTATGCTGTGTTCGTTTTCCGCCAGGGTCATTCGGCCGGCCTTGTCATAGGTGTAATAATTGCGGCTGATGGCGCCGGTTGGATCGATGGCTTTGATTTTAACGGGCTGGTTGACCCGGTTGTAATCGATTAAAAAGGTTGAGCCGTCGGCCTTGTCCACGCGGATGATGTTATCTTC
>JAAELZ010000228.1 GCA_024226105.1 Pseudomonadota bacterium
CTTACCAGGAAGGTGAATTCAGGCGCGCATTTGATGCATGGAGCCTGGACTCTTATGAAGGCAACGCAGAAGCCCAATATAACCTGGGTGTGCTTTATCTCGAAGGTCAGGGTGTCGAGCGAAATGTTAAGCAGGCGCGAGCCTGGTTTTTGAAAGCCGCCGAAAAAGACCAGCTTGAGGCTCAGCATAACCTGGGGCATATGTCGCTCAGCGGCAAAGGGGTGAAGAAAAATGTCCAGGACGCTCTGTTATGGTGGAAACGCGCTGCCGAGGGTGGTTATGCGCAGGCACAATTTGATTATGGTCACGCGCTGTACCTTGGCATTGATGGATACAGTTATAAAGAGGATGGTTTATCATTTATTCGCCTGGCAGCAGAGCAAAAGGATAAGCGTGCGCAGGAGTTCCTGGATGATCATGCAGATGAAATTGCACATTTACAGCCTGTTGAAAATGAGGCTGCCGAAAAAGCCGAACTCTTCAGGGCCGATGGGCCAACTCCCAAAGCAGATCCTGCCCCCGCCAGTTTACCGGATTCTGAACCCGGTGAAGTGAAACTGAAAATCGTGCGTGATAAGCGCCCGGTTCAACAGGGTTATATAATGCGTAGTGCCGAGGTGCCGGTAACCATCTATACGCACACAGACTTTCAAACGACCATGGGCCAACTCCAGCCGGGAACCTTGCTTAAGGTGGCGAAAATCGAGGAAAACAAAATCCAGGTCATACCTGCCGTTGGGCTTCCCGTGTGGGTTGAGCGTAGTCATGTAAACCTGCTCTCTCTTTCTCCCGGGGTAAAAAAAGCCAATACCCGGGTATATGCACAACCCGGCGGAGATCAGATTGGTGTATTACCCGCCGGTGTACGCTTTACGGTGCTTGAACAGAACAAGCACTGGGTTAAGCTGCGTAGATTGATCCCAGTTTATGGCTGGATTGAGGCGAACGATCTGATGTATTCAGGAGAAACTTCACAGCAGTTAAGAAAAGCCTGGCAAGCGGAATTACAGACGACAAACAATCCCGAAAGTGAACCTCGAATTGAGGTCAGTACTCCAGACGTGGAAAAACAGCCAACACCCGAGCCGCAACAAATAATAGCCTCGAAGGAAATAGAAAAGGCCGGGGAGCTGGAAACTGCGACTGCTCCTCAAACTATAGCGGCATCCAGGGAAACTAAGATTGATCTAAATACCACGATTAATGACAATGCCTGGTTATTTACCCAGGATAAAGGTGCATATGTTATTCATCTGTTTTCCCTGCTGGATTTTGACAAGGCGCTCGCTATCTCCAGGGAATTGTCTTCTCGTGGAATGGCCCATTTATACACTACCCAGGTAAACCAGCAGTCGTGGACTTTTCTGTTGCTCGGCCCGTACGCGAACAAAAAAGCGGCGACCAGCGCACTCCATGCTTTGCCTGATCACTATGCTAAAGGCGCGCGAACCCGACTGATTTCGCTCATCGCAGAAAAGCGCTGTGCGAAACGCAACCAACTCGACGCACAGCAGGCGAAAGAGCTGGGTGCCTATTGTTTCTAGCCCGGTTTCGATCATATACCTGAAAGAGTTTTATAAACAAGCCTGGCATGAAGATGCGAGCGAGGAATCAGCGGGTGCCCGATGTATGATGATTAACAGCCTTGACAAAAAGTTAGCAAAAACACGGCACGAGAAAGAGATTTACCTTTTACCCGGAACACTCGATGAGATTTTCAGTAAGCGCACAGTTTACAAGTTTCACGCAACCTGCTCAACAGTACGCCCTTAATTGAGCACTTAGAACCATTGTTTCGGTATACTGTACTCATGTACGAATACGCTGCCTCATCCATGCCCAGCACTTCAATTCTTCCGGATTGGTTTAACTCGGAAGCGGGCCAGGCTTTGATGGCCGATGAAACGGCTTCTCTTGAAACCCTGATACCCGATCAGTTTTACCGGGTTGGTCTTCAGTTCGGCCTGGGTAACCAGACTTTAATGTCGGGGAAAAACGTTGAGCAGGCCCTATACTGCGATTCAGGTAACGCAGACGATCTAAATTCAGCGACTAATGTAATCGCTTTGCCCGAGGCACTACCCCTGGCTGATAGTAGTGTAGACCTCGCTTTGCTGCTGCACACGCTTGACTATTGTGAGGATCCGCATCGTGTTTTACGCGAAATCTCTCAGGCGCTTAGCCCGGAGGGTGTGTTGGTGTTGACGGGTTTTCATCCTTTTAGCTTATGGGGTGCTAAACGTCGCTTAAGCAAAAACCAGGCACCTTTGAACGCGAGATTTATCTCCCGTAGCGTGGTTCAGGATCGTCTTGAATTGTTGGGCTTCAAACCTTTGGCGGGCTGTATGATTAATTACCAGTTAGCACATTTGAATACGCAGTGGCGGAGTAGGCTTGACTGGATGAATAAAACGGGTGATCGCTGGTGGCCGACTCTGGGTGCTGTTTACGTCCTCGTTGTGCGAAAGAAAATCTATAGCGGTCTGTGCGTTAAAAATACCAGAAAGTTGGGGCGTAAATGGTTTCCAGAGTTTAATCCCGCACAGGCTAAAGTTGCCCGGTACGGGCATTCAGAAAAATAAGCACTCACTTTCCCCGGAAACCCGTCATTCCCGTGTAGACGGGAATATATTACGCTGTTTTCACCTGTATTATGAATGCCCGCGTGTGCGTGTATGACACTCGGTCGGTATTTGGTTTTTATGTCTTCAAAAAGCAAATTCTTCAGCAAATTCAGTTGTTTAGCATTTAGGGAGATTTCCTAACAATTAGACCGGAAACTACTGCACTTTGGTGAGTAAAACGGAACAACGTTTTTTGTGTTCCCTGCTACAGAGAAATATAAAAATCACTTACAATCGCTGCATGCAAAAAATCACAATTTACACGGATGGCGGCTGCCGGGGTAACCCCGGGCCCGGAGGATGGGGCGCGATACTTGAGTATGGAAAGCATCGTAAGGAATTAAAAGGTAA
>JAAELZ010000229.1 GCA_024226105.1 Pseudomonadota bacterium
AGGCAAAAAACAATACCAGTGAAACGATAGTGGTTGGAATAAGGCCCGGGATGGTTTCATTTTTATGCAGTTGGTGAATAAGCAAAGAAATTGATTTTGCCGCCAACGGCGCGATCACCAGGAACAGGGTAATAAATAGCAGTACCCGGCTGGCATTCGCAAAACTGACGCTGCCCTGTACCGAGAACTCGTACAACAACGCCAGCACAATAACGCCCAGAATATCATCAATAACCGCGGCACCCAGCACAATCTGTCCTTCCCTGGCTGATCTGAGCTTTAAGTCAGATAATACCCGCATGGTGACACCGATACTGGTCGCGGTTAAGGTTCCGCCAACAAACAGCGACACCATCAGAGGCAGCTCAAATAGCCAGCGACTGATTGTAAAGCCCAGTACAAACGGTACGATAAAACCAGAAATTGCAACGATAAACGCCTGTTTCCCCGCATCCGCCAACCTCCTTGCATCGGTTTCCAGGCCGACGTCAAACAGCAGCAGAATAATACCGATTTCAGCTAATAGCTGGATTACTTTATCCGGTTCAACCCAGCCCAACAGGCTTGGCCCCAGCAAAATTCCGGCGATAATTTCACCAATTACCGACGGCATACCCAGGCGCACCGCAAACTCGCCGAAAATCCGGGCACCGAGCAATATAATCAACAGGCTAAGGAAAAAGCTATGGGGTTCCATCAGGATATCATGAGCCGCTTTAGAATCAGTTTAGTTGCAATTTTAACCTAGAATCCTTAGTTGGACAGGGTATAGTGTGCTTCTGTGGGGGTGTAGGGCAAGGCGTAACTGCGCGGAATGGTCATTCCCTTTCTAGTAGTTACAACGCGGCCATGCGCGGCCACAGGAGTGCAATATACCTTGTAGCGCCTTTCACCCATAGAGTGAAAGTTGGGAGTACTGCTTTTCTATTACAATTCATATACTTATTAAAACCTCATAGCGGTCAACTAAGGATTTTAGGTTTAAGCTACACGATACCAGAAAAATAAACCGCAAGCTTGATACAAATCACGCGTTGATAAATGAAAAGGGGCTAATATCAGGCTGAGTAGTGCTATAAGGCCGGCGATGACAAGGCAAATCCGCTTGATCGATGGATTTAAACGTTCCCTGGAACACAGGGGCCTGAAAGTTAGGGTTCGTGAAACACATATTTCCTGGGTTTTACTCGCCGGTGACCGGGCCTGGAAAATCAAAAAAGCAGTCAATTTCGGGTTTCTTGATTTCTCCACGCTGGCCAAACGCAAACAGGCCTGCGAGGAAGAATTGCGTTTAAATTCTCGATTTGCGCCTGAAATATACCTGGATGTCGTCCGCATCTGTGGCACCACCAGCCACCCCGTCCTCAATGGAAAGACAGCCGCAATCGAATATGCCGTCTGCATGTTACGCTTTGATGAAAAAGGCCTGTTATCAGAGCTTGCAGATAAACAGCAACTGGAAAATACCCATATTGATGTGATTGCCCAACAGGTCGCAGTTCTCCACCAGCGCGCTCCCGTCGCCAGGCGGGGTAGCCTCTGGGGCAAACCCGACCAGGTCCACCATTGGTTAAGCGAAACGCTGGTACACATTAAGAGGCTGGCTAAATCGCCGGGCAAAGCGCACCAGGCCACCAACATCGATCAGCTTTGTATCCGCCTTTATACCAGGGTTCATTCTATTCTAAAGGCTCGTAACGACAATGGTTTCATACGCGAGTGCCATGGTGATTTGCACCTGGGCAATATGGTCTGGATAGAGCAGCAACTTATTCCATTTGACTGCATTGAATTCAATCCGGGATTGCGCTGG
>JAAELZ010000230.1 GCA_024226105.1 Pseudomonadota bacterium
CAGAGCCTGTCGAGTTGTGGCCAGCGTAATACACCGCTCATGCGGCCGGTATAGGTTTGCAAAAACAGATTATCGGATATCAATTCATTCAATTGCTTCGATTAATTTCGCCTGACGAAAACCGCGTGGCAGGAATTTCCCACGTTGCGCCCGGCTACCAATATAGGGCTCAAAATCTGCGGCCTTGAGGTTAATATAGCGCTTGCCGGCATGTACGCGCAGCTTCTGACCCTCGCGGAAAGCACAGACACTGATGACAAACTCTTCACCTTCGGCAAAACGAGCTTTGGGTATATTCATCAATTTGACCCCTTTGCCACGAGAAAGTTTAGGCAATTCAAACGCGGTAAAAATAAGTAATCGACCGGTATTGGAGATTACCGCTACCCAGTCGTCATCGGTATCGTGAATTTTCTGCGGAGATAATACGCTGGCGTCATCAGAGACTTTAAGTGTGGCCTTACCGGATTTGTTTCGCGTAACCATATCACTCAGTTCGCCAATGAAGCCAAAACCTGCACTGGTGGAGAGCAAATATTGTTGCTTTGCCTCGGCAATCATCAAACCCTGAAAACTGGCACCAGCCGGTGGCTTCAGGCCACTGTTCAGGGGTTCGCCGAGGCTGCGTGCGGAAGGCAGCGAATGTGCTGCGACGCTGTAGGCACGCCCACTTGAATCAAGCACCACCAGATGATCATTGCTGCGCCCCGCCGCGCTGCATAACAGCCGATCACCGGATTTAAAGTTCAGGTTCTGGGCGTCGATTTCGTGCCCCTTGGCGGCGCGAATCCAGCCTTTTTCTGACAAAATCACGGTTATTGATTCGGCTGGCATCAGCTGGTTCTCTTCCAGTGCTTTGGCTGCGTTGCGTGTTACCAACGGGGAGCGGCGGTCATCGCCGTACTCTTCTGCGTCGGCGATCAACTCTTTGCGTACCAGTGTTTTGAGCCGGCGGTTTGAGCTGAGCAGTAATTCCAGCCGTTGTTGTTCCGCGGCCAGCGCTTCCTGTTCCGCGCGAATTTTGATTTCTTCAAGCCGGGCAATCTGGCGTAATTTCAGTTCCAGGATCGCCTCGGCCTGGCGCTCAGTAATACCGAATGCGGCGACCAGCGCGGGTTTGGCGTCGTCAGAATTTCGGATAATGCGAATGACCTCATCGATATTCAAAAAAGCCACCATCAGGCCTTCGAGTATATGCAGGCGGTCGTTCACCTTTTGCAGGCGGTGCGTCAGGCGTCTGCGTACCGTGCTGAGGCGAAAATCCAGCCATTCCTGGAGGCAGGCCTTGAGGCCAAACACCCTCGGCGCGCCGCTGAGATCGATCATATTCATGTTGATACGATATGATTTTTCCAGATCGGTGGTGGCGAATAAATGCTGCATCAGCATCTTCACATCAACACGGTTGGAGCGCGGCTCAATCACCAGCCGGATCGGACTTTCCTGGTCAGATTCATCGCGTAAATCAGAGACCATGGGCAATTTTTTGGCGGCCATCTGGGCCGCAATCTGTTCAAGAATTTTGCTGCCTGATGCCTGGTAAGGCAGCTCTGATACAACAATTTCACCGGCTTCTTTTGCCCACACAGCGCGTTGGCGTACAGAGCCCCGGCCGGTTTCATAGATCTCCAGGATTTCCGCGGCAGGGGTAATG
>JAAELZ010000231.1 GCA_024226105.1 Pseudomonadota bacterium
GTCCTTATCCGGTCCGGCTTCAATTTCCACCAGTTCTGCCAGCGCCGCGCGTCGATAGCGATTACGGCGATAAAGAACACTCCAGCGATACACCGACCAGACCAAAACCATCGCCAGTCCCACCGCCAGCACGTACCATCCGGGTGCGGGTGGCCACCAGGTTGGTGCAGGCGACAATATAATATCATTAAGATTCGCCAGGCTTGCCGGGTCTCCGCTCATTTGCGACGCCCGCTGAGCTGAGAATGGCGCCCCAGCAACTCACGTATTTGATCCGCTGTCGGTTGCGCCGTGCTCAGGGATAAAAAGGGCATGCTTTGCGCCAGTGAAAGGTTTTGCATCTTCTGCCGGCGAGTCTCAAACTGCTGCCTGAAGGCCTCACGCGAACTCTGGTCATGTGTGCTGATACCGAGCTGAAGCTGTCCGTCAGAAAAGCGCAGATCGCCCTTGTCGGGCAGCTCAGCTTCCAGGGGGTCAAATATAAAGGCAGTAATAACATCATTGTGGGCATTGATACGCGTTATGGTAGAGCGGCTTTTCTCATCCGCACCAAAGCCATCTGAAATCAGGCACACCAGCGCATCGTGGCCGGCCAGCCTGTACGCCCGATCCAGCGCCTCATTGAAACGCCCTGCAACAGGGGTTAAGGGCTGTTCTGGCCCCAGTTCACGATTCATTTTAACAATGCCTGCCAGAATCTGAGTAACCCGTTGCCGGCTGCGCAAAGGCCTGTATTCACGTACTTGATGATCATTAAAAATAATCGCACCGACCCGGTCGCCCAGTGATATTGAACGCCATGCCGCAATCGCAGCCGTCTGCGCAGCGGTCACCGATTTCATGTTCAGGCTGGAACCGAAAAACATGCTGCTACGCTGGTCTACCAGCAAAATCATCGGGCGATCCCGTTCCTCGCTATACACCCGTACATACGGTTTACCCGTTCGTGCAGTCACTTTCCAGTCAATGGTTCGAGGATCATCGCCGGGCAGGTATGCGCGCAGTTCCTCAAAATTCAGCCCTCGCCCGCGCAGCCGCGACGCATAACGGCCATTTAGTATGCTATGCACGGGCTGGCGCGGAAGAAAACCCACATCGCGAATTCGATACTGCGATCGAATCAAGCTTTCAAGCGAGACATAGACCCCCTGGTTTTGCTCTGCCTGTCCGGCCGCTTTGACGCCTGGATACTGCATTCTCGACTCCCCGTCGGCTAATGTGAACTTAGGCCACCGCAACCAGTTCCAATAACCGCCCTACCAGTTTATCGTTGCTGATCCCTTCGGCATCCGCTTCATAACTGGAGACGATACGATGCCGTAAAACATCCGCCGCCACGTCCTGAACATCTTCCGGTAAAAGGTGATCTCTACCCTGCATCCAGGCGCGGGCGCGGGCGCATTTGTCCATCCCAAGCCCGCCTCGAGGGCTGGCACCAATTTGAATCCAGCGTGCCAGATCTGAATCATAGCGTTCGGGGTAGCGTGTGGCGAAAACCAGATCGACCATGTAGTTGTCCATCACTTCACTGGACTGCACACTACGAATTTGCTGACGGGCCTCAAACAGCAATTGCTGAGAGATTTCCGGCAAAACCTCCTGCTGTGCCTGCTGGCTTTCCTCCCCTCTCACCAGTCGGATAATATCAACCTCAGACGCTTCATCGGGGTAGTCGATATATACATGCATTAAAAATCGGTCCATTTGCGCTTCGGGCAAGGGGTAGGTGCCCTCCTGCTCTATCGGGTTCTGCGTGGCCATGACCATGAACAATTCAGGCATTTTATGCGTGGTACCGGAAACGGTCACCTGCCGTTCCTCCATGGCTTCGAGCAAGGCCGCCTGAACCTTGGCCGGCGCACGATTGATCTCATCCGCAAGCACGATATTTGCAAAAATTGGACCGGGTTCGAA
>JAAELZ010000232.1 GCA_024226105.1 Pseudomonadota bacterium
ATTTGCATGTTGAAACTGGCCAATCACTGGCTGAACCCGAAGCAATTCGCGCTGGCCTCAGGCATGGCGCTGGTGACGGGTATTGCCGGTGCGGTGTTTGCGGGCGTGCCCCTGCATTTACTGGTTGAATCTTATGGCTGGCGAACGGTGATGGCAGCGTCCTCTGTTTTTCCGGTCGCAATTGGCCTGGCGATCTGGTTTGTGGTCAGAGATGATCCGGTCGAAAAGGGCTATAAAAGTTATGTGACACACGAGGCGAGCGTTGATGACAAACCTTTTAGACACGCCATGCGCGGTTTAAGAGAGGTTATGTTGTACCGGAATACCTGGTTGCTGGCGATCGTGCCAGGCGGGATTGTGGGTAGTATTTTGTCCTTTGCAGGGCTGTGGGGCGTACCTTTCCTGACCACGCACCACGGTATTTCCACCAGTGACGCGGCGGCCATCTGTTCTGCTATGCTCATCATCTGGGCTACCGGCGGGCCCATATTTGGAGTGCTTTCTGATCGCACCGGTAAACAAAAACTGCTGTATACCGTTGGTTGTGCCGCGGTCGCCCTGTGCTGGGGCCTGGTTGTTCTCATGCCGGATATGCCTGTATTCGCCCTAATCACTGTATTAATGGTCGCGGGGCTTTTCTCGGGCAGCATGGTGCTGGGTTTTGTGTTTGCCAAGGAATCGGTTCCGCCGCGTCTGGCGGGTACCGTTTCGGGTGTGGTGAATATGGGGGTGATGATGGGCCCGATGATACTACAGCCCGCGGTTGGCTGGATGCTGGACAGGAACTGGGAGGGTGAACTGTTAAGCGGCGCCAAGATATTTGACCTTGTTGCCTATCAAAACGGGTTTTCCCTGATGGCCTTGTGGGCAATGGCCTCCTTCATTCTGATAATCTTTAGCCGGGAAGAGGGCCGGTAGGGAGTTGGTCTGAATAATGGGATGAAATCCAGTAAGCCTGGTATTCATCGATCCCCGCATTCGCGATGACACTATAGCATAGAAGAGAGTTTTCTCGAAAGCGACCGGATACATCAGAGAGTGTTTGCCTGGTTATGGCTTGCTGATTGTAGTTCGCTGGTTTAGCCGTTACTATTCTGCGAATGAAAAATCGTATCGCGCCGGCTCTGCTGGCTTTTTATCTGTTATTGTTTGTTGTCCTGGCTGTCAACCCCTATGACCGGGCGACCTGGTGGGCGGAGAATTTGCCGGTAATGATTGCCGTTGGCTTGCTGGTGTTAACCTATCAACACTTCCAGTTTTCCAATACTGCCTACGTTCTGATGG
>JAAELZ010000233.1 GCA_024226105.1 Pseudomonadota bacterium
ATTAGACGTCATGCCACGCTTGCGGGCATCCGTACAAAGGTCTCGCCGCATACTCTGCGTCACGCTTTTGCGACCCATTTGCTCAATCATGGCGCTGATTTACGTACACTGCAAATGCTACTGGGGCATGCTGATCTTTCAACCACCCAAATTTATACCCACGTCGCAACCGCACGATTGCAGGAAATCCATCAAAAACATCACCCAAGAGGCTGATCGCGCCCGCTCATGAATAAAAGTAAAACATTTAATTGTTATCTTATAATGTTGTTTATGAATAGTTTTGTAGATCTTGGTCATAAGATAACTATTCAGAATACGGTATTTAAGGTATACGATGGCCAATTGCAAATTATCCTCATAGCGATCGTAAACAGCCTGATACTACTGCCCTTTATTTTGCTGTTCACACCCTCTGCCTATTTTTCGAATCGCTTTCCCCTGATTAAGGTAATGCGCGCCAGCGCCTGGATCGCATTTACCAGTTGCCTGCTTATTACCTGGTTTTATTATCAGGGAAACTATCAATGGGCTTTTATGATGACGCTGGTGCTGGCAATGCAAAGCGCCGTGTATTCACCCGCAAAATATGGCTATATAAAGCAACTCATGGGCGAGGCACACCTGGTTGCGGCCAATGCACGCGTTCAGGTTGCAACTATTATCGCTATTTTGTCCGGTACCCTGGTATTTTCGATACTATTTGAACTTAAACTGGCGCACGCCGGGATGGATTCGGGGTTTACAAAAACCGGCATCATTCAAACCATTGCACCCCTGGGATGGTTACTGGTTCTGAGTTCCGCAATCGAACTGATGATGGCCTACCGGCTGCCGGATATGGCAAAACCCGGGGCACAGAGCGCTGCGGGTAAATTTAACTGGCCGGAATACTTCAAAGGACGCACACTGCGTACACAATTGTCTACGATCAAAGAACAGCCCGCCATCTTTTACTCAATTATAGGTCTGAGCCTGTTCTGGGGTTTATCACAAATGATACTGGCCGCTTTCCCGGCCTACGCCAAACAGCAGTTGCTGGAGACCAACACCGCATTAATACAGGGCATGCTTGCCTGCTCTGGAATTGGAATATTTTTGGGTTCATTGCTGGTAAGTCGGCTTTCCCGTCGTACCCTGAACCAACCGCTGGCCGAATGGCAGATGCGTAAGCAGATGATTCCTTTCGGGGGGCTGGGGGTAACAGTCTGTCTGTCTCTGGTACCTTTTATCGATTCGAAACCGGGTTTGGCGCTGTGTTTTTTTGGAGTAGGGGCGTTCGGCGCTTATTTTATCGTGCCACTCAATGCGATTATTCAATCTCGCGCACATCCGCAGCAGGTAGGCACGGTACTGGCGGGAAATAACTGGGTACAGAATATCAGCATGCTCAGTTTTTTAGGGCTGACGATAAGCAGTGCTCTACTGGGTTTTAATGCTACCTGGTTGTTTTACCTGATTATAATTATTTCTGCTGCCGGTCTATTCGCCTATTTACGCTACGGTTTGAGAGACCTGCTGCAGTTTATTTTCGGCGGTATTTTTAAGTTGCGTTACCATATTGGCGTGCAAAACCTGGCAGATTTTCCCGAAAACGAAGGTGTTTTGTTATTAGGGAACCACGTAAGCTGGATAGACTGGGCATTAATTCAGATGGTGGTGCCGCGCCCAATTCGTTTTGTCATCGATCGTAGTTATTATCAGCACTGGTTGTTGAACGGGCTACTAAAACATATCCGTACCGTCGCCATTTCGCCACAACGCAGTAAAGATGCGATAAAACAAATTGGTGATGCCTTGCGCGCAGGCGATGTCGTTTGCCTGTTTCCGGAAGGCCACATAAGCCACGATGGTGACCTGAAAGAGTTCAAAGCGGGTTATGTGCTTGCCCTTAAAGACACAAAGGCAAAAATCATGCCGTTTTACATTCATGGAATGCACGGAAGCCGGTTCGCTCGCGCCGACGAACCCAGAAGCCTGATCGGCGAGGTTGTTAGCGCAAAGCGGCGCACAATTACCGTGCTGGTCGGTAAACCCACGCATCATTTGAGCACAGAGGAACTGCGGCAGGAGGTTATCGATTTACGCGACAGCATGGACTCGCAGGCAGGCTGACGGGGTGGTTATTCGCACGCTAACTCATCTGTTTCAATTGCCAGGCGCCCAAATGTATTCATGCGAATCACCTTCATGTTATGCTTTTCTTTCCGATCCGGGTTACACAGCCTGAAATGACCGCTACGGCGCAGGATGCCCCGGCTATCAAATTTTATATCCTTCCAACGGGCGTGAAAAATGATATCCACCTTGTGCGCCTGTTTAGGTGCCTGATGGCGCACTACCTGCTCGTCTCCATCATCATAAAGCCCATTCAGGTTATTGTCTACAAACCCCATCCAGCC
>JAAELZ010000234.1 GCA_024226105.1 Pseudomonadota bacterium
AAACACATTGCAGGATTCCGTGCGACCCTGCCTGCCGATGCGCCGGAGGATTTCATTACCCTGGCTGCCAAATCACTGTTTAAGCTCATGGCCTATAAAGACGAGTATGAAGTTGCAAGACTACAAAGCCAAAAGGATTTCTCAGAGGCGTTGCACCGCCACTTTACCGGTGATTTCAAGGTCCGTTACCATCTTGCCCTACCCCTGCTATCGTTTGGGCAGGATGCGCGGGGTCGACCGAGAAAGTGGGCCTTCGGCCCCTGGATCAAGATACTGTTTCGCATGCTCGCCCGGGTAAAATTTCTGCGCGGTGGCCGGGCCGACCCATTCGGCTATACACGTGAGCGTTGCATGAACCGGGAGCTTATCGTGTGGTATTGTGATTTGCTTGTCCGGGTAGCCGAAAATTACAAACCGCAAAATGCTGATGCCTGCCGTGCCATTCTCGAGGCGCCAGTGGAAATGCGCGGCTACGGCCCGGTGTGGGAAGACGCTGTGCGCCGAGAGCGCAAAAAAGCAGATATCGAAATACGGGCCATAGAAACCATGGCGAACTGATATCGGGATCATGCTGGTTTTCAGAAAAACCCTGCTGCCGGGTTGTTGTTTGTGACCCCGGCTATGTAAACAGGTTCTCATATTCCTGCTGCAGCAAATCGGCCAGGAAATGGCGTGAAGTATGTATTGCAAGGCAGTGTCAGAAAGGCTGGAAATCGTATACTATCACCGGCAACATCCAGAACTAATGCCCCTCTGGCAGGTACTTTTTGAAAACAGAAATTTTTAACCTATGTCAGGAAATCTTTCCCGAATGGCGTCAGCTTACTTGCGAAGATTTCGATTTCGACGATCCCAAAGGTTTTTCCTCGTTTACCATGGGCATTCGCTGCAGCAAGCCGGTGCACCCAGCGGCTGTCCTCTACCGCCGCCTTGAAGGTAAAGAAAACGCAATACTGGATTTTAAAACCGAAAAATCAGTATTTCTAATGCTTGGCGAAAATGGTATTGCCGCACACTGCTATTTCTACGATCAATCCTGTCGCATTGAGGAGTTCTACACCGGGCGTACGTTGGTACCCGCAGATTTGTTCGAACCTGATGTGCTTCGCCAGATTGCGGACCGACTATATCGACTGCACCAGCTAAGCCCCGGCGGTTTGCCACAGAGATCTTTTTTCGACATGATGCATGAAAAATGGGGGCGACTGGCGCAACAGGTACTTGAGGGTGATTTGAGCATCTTCCCCGACAACGAAGCAGCCATGTGCCCATCGCTGCGCGATCTGTACAGCCCCGACACCCTGGCCATGGTCAAACGCTGCCTGCCCGACGATGAGCTGAGCTTTTGTCACAACGATACTTATCACGGCAACATCATGAAGCTCGACAGCGGCGAAATCAAATTGCTGGACTTCGAATTCTCCTGTCTGAATCACAAAGCTTACGATTTTTCCAACCTGTTCGCTGAAACAGTGATGCAGCATAAACAGGCGGAATATCCTTATTTTAGTATTGCCGAGCCACAATTCAGCGATCGTGAACTGAGTATGCTGATCAATTTTTATCTCGATAATGCCTCGTACGGCAGCACCAGGCTGAGAGACGAGGCGCATGACAGGCTATTGCGCGATATCCGCCTGACACTCATTCTTTCCGATTACAAGTATGCGCTGGCTGCGATACCCCTGGCGATCGAACCAATCCAGAAAATTCGCTTTATTCCGTACGCCCATGCGCGCTTCAGCAAGTTTAAGGCGGCTTATGCCAATTTGTTCGAGCAAAGCTTGAATTAATCATCAACGCCGATGTGGTGAAATTGGCAGGCACGCACGCTTGAGGGGCGTGTCGCACAAACTGTGCCGGTTCGGCTCCGGCCATCGCACCATATCTGAGTCTGGCAGAGGACATGGAAGCCTCTAAGAGCTGGCCAGCGAAATTGACACAATGACAAGCAATAAGGCTACCAGCAATCAGGTGAAAAACAGCTTCGAGCTCATAGCCGGAGAATGGCCGGCGAGAAATCACATGTGGAGCAATGGCCATAAAAAGCAAGCTGTTAGAACTATGGAGCAGGATGCTTTTCCCAAAATCGGTAGTAAACCCATTACTGAAATCACCACACCTGAACTACTGAAGGTTATTTGCGCGGTGGAGGATCGTAACGCCCCGGACGTTGCTTGTCGCATATTGCAGCGATGTTCTTTTTGTTTTCGGCAGGCTAACCAGGCTGGCCGGGCTACAGCTAAGCCCGGCAGGCTCCTGGAAATATTCCGCCTGTTGAATATGAAAAACTGTATTGTGATCAAAATCAAGGGTCAGCCATGGTGGCATGACTCAAACAACCGGGCCTCTGGCAAACCCGGGCCGCTTCACCTTTGGATTGCCCATTTCTTGTGGCCATCTGCCCGTTTTCCCGATAGTATGCTGATTAGTAGGGATATTTGGTATAAATTAGTATATAATTTGTTGTAGCGTTTAACGATAGCTCAATAATGCGATTAGCAAAACCCGATGGATTACAGCAATGCATGAATCGGCCCACGCAGCATGCAGCCCCCTGTCTGGTATTTGTCGCATTAAACATCAGAACTTTATACTGGCAACCCTAACGACTATTATTTGTTTTTCGTTGTAAATACGAGGCTTAGCTTCAGATGAACCACAAAAACATGAAAACCAGGCAAGCGGCGATTCAACCGGGAAACAGGCATAAGTGCGGGGCAACCCCCGCTGAACATGGCGCTTTTCGGCTCAAGCCACTGGCGCAGGCAATAAGCTGGACGCTGATGATGGGTGCCAGCGGCGCCTATGCCGCCATTACCGTCGACACCAATGTCGATGAACCCGTGGGCACTACCCTCGGCACCTGCACCCTGCGCGAAGCGGTTCAGTCGGCCAACGACGACGACGCCCCTGCCAACACCAACTGCACCGACGGCAGCGGCAACGACGACATCGTCTTTAACATCACCCCCTCCGGCACCATCACCCTGAGTCAGGGCGAGATCTTCGTCACCGAGGCCCTCACCATCACCGGCCCCGTCGCTGGTCAGACCGTCAGCGGCAACGACGCGTCGCGAATTTTCCGCCACG
>JAAELZ010000235.1 GCA_024226105.1 Pseudomonadota bacterium
CGGATATCAAGGGAGGGGTCGAGCCAGTCCCGTTGCTGCATGGCGAATTGCTGATTTCAGGCAGTTCAGCCTTCGCCGAAAAGCCATTTTTCCATTTCGGCTTTAAGCAGGGCTTTATGTTCGGGGTTGATCGGGCTCAGGGTGTTTTCGTTGATAAGAATGGTTTGCTGGCCAAGCCATTCCTTCCAGGCCTGTTTGGAGATGTTATCGTATATTCTGTCTCCCAGTTCACCCGGCCAGGGGGATTTATCCAGGCCTTCTGCCTGTTTATCAAGTTTTGCACAGTAAACCGTTCGCATTTGAGGAGCCTATTTGGTGCCGAATATTTTATCACCTGCATCACCCAGGCCGGGGATGATGTAACCGTTATCATCCAGGTGTGAGTCAACCGCTGCGGTATAAATATCGACATCGGGGTGATGTTGTTGCATAAGTTTAATGCCTTCCGGCGCGGATACCAGAAAGATACCGATGATATCGCTGCAACCTGCAGCCTTGAGCATGTCAACCGTGGCGACCAGCGTGCCACCGGTGGCGAGCATCGGGTCAATCACCATCGCCTTGCGATCTCTGATGTCTTCGACCAGTTTTTCGAAGTACACTACCGGCTTGAGTGTTTCTTCATCACGATATAGACCAACCACCGACACTTTGGCGCTGGGAATGGCCTCAAGCACGCCGTCGAGCATGCCGATACCGGCGCGCAGTATCGGTACCACCGTTATTTTTTTCCCACGAATTTGTTCAACCTGAGTTTTTCCGGACCAGCAGTCAATATCAATCTGCTCTGTAGGCAGCGAGCGCGTGGCTTCATAGGTCAGTAACATGCCAACTTCAGAAGACAATTCTCTGAAGTTTTTGGTGCTGATATTGTCTCTTCGCATCAGCCCCAGTTTGTGGCGAATCAGGGGGTGCTTTATTTCGTAAACGGCCATTTTATTGTATGATTTTTAAGGTTGGGTGATTATATTCGATTTCAACGACGTGTAAACAAATCCGCCTTCACGGGTTGTTTTAATACGATGCGGCCATCGTCCTGCTGGAACTCCCTGAAACGATTTTTAACGCTGGCATTGTCTACAGTGTCCAAGGCATAGCTATTGTAACTTAGTTTTCCGTAACGTTTGACGTAGGCCTCAAAATCATCATAGTGTCGTACAACGGTATAGTTATAGGTCTTCCTGTGTTCGAAATAAGCAGGCGCAAAATCGGTTAATGCCTGTTGCGCTTTGGCACGCACCCTGGTTTCATCATGAAACAATTCCATTACGTACTGTGATGAACCTTGTGCAACCGGCTCCATGATATACAGTGAACCGCCGGGCTTGAGTACCCTTGCCGCTTCGTTTAAAACCTCCGGGTAAAGGGCCGGCGGGATATGGTGCAGGGAGAATCGGAATAACAGCACGTCCTGGCTAGTGCTTTCCAGCGGTAGCGATTGCGCGCCGGCTTCGAACAAATCCAGTCCTGGAACGGGTTTCGCGTTTCGGTTGCTGGCGGCCTGTACCGGATCGGGTTCAATGCCGCTTACCTGCGCGCCGAGTCCGGCGATTGCTGCTGCGAATTCACCTTTGCCGCAACCGATGTCAACAACCCGTCTGTTGCTTAATTCCAGCGTATCTTGCAGGACCTGGAAATCTGTACTTTCGCCTAGATCAATGTTCATTTTATATCGTGGGGCTGTGTCAGAATCGCGTTGTCGTTGTATAGGCTGACAAATTATTCAGAATTTTTTGAATTGGTGTCGGCACGCCTATCCCCATTTTTCCGGCGACCAATGATAAGTTATATTGTATGTTGTTGCTCATCTTTACACCCATATTGTGTGCCTTCGTTTCCCGCGCGGATTGTTTTAAAAAAGTATTGAGTTTGTCAGGCGGTAGAGACAGGAACAATGGGATGATACGCAGCTTAAAATGGCTGAAACCATGCTGAATTTCCTCCCCGGTTCGCAATGCGTCTGATACTTCCAGGCCGTAACTCGCGAGTTGCTCAGAGCAGGCCCGGCGGGATTTAAACTCAGGTAAGCTGTATAGCCCGCCCCAGATACCTTTCTCCGGTCGTTTGAATAAGCTTATGTTATTGCTTGAATCGATCAATGCGAGCATATAGCGGTGTTTCGTTGGTTTTTCTTTCCTGGGCTTCGGCTGCGGGAGTAAGGCCACCATTTTGTGCTTAAAGGCGTGACAGCTCTCCTGTTGCGGGCAGCTATCACAGCCTGGTTTGCTGCGCGTGCACAAGGTGGCGCCAAAGTCCATGATAGCCTGGGTGTAATCCGCAACGCGCTCAAGCGGTGTGTGTTGCTTTGCTTTTTTCCAAAGCCGGGTTTCCATTTCTTTTTCACCGGGGAAACCAAAAATACCATGGTAGCGACACAGGCTTCGTTTTACGTTGCCGTCCAGTATGGCGTGATGCTGGTTTTTCGACAGGGCCAGTATGGCGCCAGCCGTTGAGCGGCCAATGCCGGGCAGCGCGTTTACCGCCTTAAACTCTTCGGGGAAAATGGCATTGTGCTGGCTAAGAATGATTCCGGCGGCTTTGTGCAGATTGCGCCCGCGCGCATAGTAACCCAGGCCCGCCCAATGCTGCAGGACCTCATCTAACGGGCTGCATGCCAAAGCTTCTATGCTGTCAAAGCGATTCATGAAGCGCTTGTAATAGGGAATCACGGTTGTGACCTGGGTCTGCTGTAACATGATTTCTGATACCCAGACGCGATAGGGTGTCGGATTTTCCTGCCAGGGCAAATCGTGCCGGCCGTGCCGGTCAAACCAGTGTAGCAAATGCTGTGAGAATTTATCCTGTACCAATGAATTTTGTCCGTATGAGCCTAATCTCCAGTTCCCGATATAGAATCGCGAATCAGGGTGTAAAACCCTGTGCAGGGTGAATGAATAAAAACCGTGGTCACTTCATTGGTGACGAACTCATTTGTTCGTTTGCCAGGTGTAGTAGGGGCTTGCACAATAAACGTGATTTCTATGTTGGGGTTTGGGTAATAACTGACTTCTATTTACATGCCTGGTATTGGGCACTACACTCAGGTTGATGGATGCTACCACAACCGCTGAATTCCCAGTGCGCCCAAGTCTGTTTTAATCAGATGATTAGTCGTCTGTGGCTGCTTTATGCAGTTTGCCTTGTTGCTCTGTGCAGTACCCCACCCGCGGTGGCGGGTGTAAACAAATCACACGCAATCACATTGTATGACGAGGCACCTAAATATGGCCCGGATTTTAAGCATTTCGATTATGTGAACCCCAACGCGCCGGTGGGAGGAACCTTTCGTATTGCGCCGACACAGGAAGCCTCCTTTGACAGTTTCAATCCTTTCATTGCCCGGGGTAACGCGGTATCGACGGGTTCGGTCGAAACCCTTATGGTCGGTAGCGAGGATGAGCCCTTCACCAGTTACGGCTTAATTGCCGAAACTATTGAATGGCCGGATGACCGCTCCTGGGTTATCTTTAATCTGAATCCCGCGGCGCATTGGCACGACGGGAGCCCGATTACCGCTGATGACGTGATCTGGACATTTAATACCCTGATCGAAAAAGGCAGCCCGCAGTACCGCTTTTATTATAGTAGCGTTGATAAAGTAGAAAAACTGGGTGAGCGGCGTGTACGTTTTAACTTTAATGAAAGTAATAACCGTGAGTTGCCGCTCATTGTCGGTCAACTGCCGGTATTACCCAAAGATTACTGGTCAAAGCGGGATTTTGCAAAAACCACGCTTGAACCGCCACTGGGTAGCGGGCCATATCGTGTGGCCTTATTTGAAGCCGGGCGCTATATTGTGCAGAGCAGAGTAGATGACTACTGGGGGAAGGATCACCCTACGCAGGTCGGGTTTAATAACTTTGAGAAAATCCGTACGGATTTTTATCGTGATGTCACCGCAATCCGCCTGGCGCTTAAATCCGGGCGGCTTGATTTTCGCCTGGAGAATCAGGCCAAAGCCTGGGCGCTGGATTACGATGTGGATGTGGTGAAAGACGGTTTATTACTTAAGGAACGTATCGCCCATCAGGCCCCACAGGGTATGCAGGGCACTATTCTCAATACGCGCCGCGCGATATTCAATGACGTGCGGGTGCGTGAAGCGATTGGGTATGCCTTTGATTTTGAATGGACGAACCGCAACCTGTTTTTCAGCCAGTATACGCGTTCAAACAGCTATTTTTCCAACTCCCCCCTGGCAGCGACAGGTTTGCCGCAAGGAAAGGAACTGGAAATATTGCAGGCTTATCGCGGGCAGATTCCCGAGCGGGTATTTACCGAGCCCTGGGCGGTTCCGTCAACGGATGGTAGCGGATGGGCGCGTGGCAATCTACGCAAGGCATTTGCTCTGCTCGAGCAAGCTGGATGGACGGTCAGGGAGCAGAAACTGCTGAACGCACAGGGAGACCAGTTTCAATTTGAGATATTGCTGGTTTCGCAGGGCTTCGAGCGCATCATGCTGCCCTGGGTCCGAAATTTGCGCCGTTTGGGTATGGAGGTTAACGTACGCCTGGTTGACACGGCCCAGTATATTAATCGCATGCGTTCTTTTGAGTTTGACGCACTCATTGCAAGTATCGGGCAATCGGATAATCCTGGCAATGAGCAACGTAATTACTGGACCACAGCAGCAGCCGAATCCGAAGGTTCACGGAATTTTCCGGGTATTAGGAGCGAGGTCATTGACACACTGGTTGAAGAACTCATTCAGTCTCCGGATCGGGAAACCCTGACCGCTTACGTTAAAGCCATTGACCGTTTGTTGCTGTTTGGTTTTTATGTGGTTCCAAACTGGCACCTGGCTGCAGACCGCATCTTGTTCTGGGACAAATTTGGCCGTCCCGATATTCCGTTAAAAAACGGAGTGAATTACAGGCGCTGGTGGTTCGATGAGAGCAAGGTGGCTCGTCTTGCGCTTGCCATGGAGGAGGTGCCGACAGAGGAAGGCTCCACTGATTCTGAACGGCTATGGTGGGTGCTGATTCTCGTTTTACTGACTGGGGGCTGGATGCTGCGGCGGTACTTTGCAAGTGCTAACAAAGCAGGCAACAAGGGGGGGGCTGAGTAATGGGTGCTTATGTTGTCAGGCGTTTGCTGCTGATCATTCCAACTCTGCTGTTGATCATGCTGATCAATTTCCTGGTGGTACAGGCAGCCCCCGGGGGCCCCGTTGAGCAAATGATCGCCAACCTTACCGGGCAGGGGGCCGATATTACAACGCGCGTGACCCAGGGAGGCGCGGGAGAGAATATACAGGCTGGAAACAAAGTTGCTGCAGGAGGAGGTAGTAGCAAGTATCGCGGCGCACAGGGGCTCGACCCCGAGTTCATTGCTGAACTGGAGAAACAGTTCGGTTTCGACAAACCACTGCATGAACGCTTTTTCGGCATGCTGAAAAACTATGTTCATTTTGACTTCGGGGAAAGTTTTTTTCAGGATCGGAAAGTAATCGACCTGGTAAAAGATAAAATGCCGGTTTCTGTTTCGCTGGGTTTATGGACGACGCTGCTGGTTTATTTGATCAGTATTCCCCTTGGTATTGTTAAGGCCATGCGTGATGGTAGCGCGTTTGATGTCTGGACCAGTGTGGTTATTATTATCGGCACGGCGATCCCGAGTTTTTTGTTTGCGGTATTTTTGCTGCTTATTTTTTCGGGAGGCAGTTACCTGGACTGGTTCCCATTGGGAGGCTTGACCTCAGAGAACTGGGTGGAATTAAGCTGGCCGGCAAAAATTGCCGACTATTTCTGGCACCTGGCACTGCCGGTTACTGCGATGACCATAGGCGGTTTTGCAACCCTGACCATGCTCACAAAAAACTCCTTCCTGGATCAGATTAACCAGCAATATGTAATCACCGCTCGTGCCAAGGGGCTGGATGAACGCCGCGTGATGCTGGGGCACGTTTTTCGCAATGCGATGCTAATCGTGATCGCGGGCTTCCCCGCCGCGTTTATCGGAATTTTGTTTACCGGATCGTTGCTTATCGAGATTATTTTCAATCTCGATGGCCTGGGCCTGCTCGGATTTGAGGCAGCCTTCAAGCGTGACTATCCGGTGATGTTTGGCACCCTGTTCTTTTTCTCCCTGTTGGGGCTGATTATGAACCTGGTTGGAGACGTAACCTATACCCTCGTTGATCCGCGGATCGATTTCGAGCGGCAGGACGTGTGAAAAACATGAACCACGAAAGGCATGAAAAAACATTGTTCAGCTTAGTTGTCGATGTTCTTTTAGCTCCCCTCTTTAGCAAAGAGGGGTTGGGGGAGATTTTCGGGCTGGTCATAATCCTCCTCAGTCCCCCTTTGTCAAAGGGGGAAGAGAATGCTGTTAACTTTGTATCCAGGTTGCGAATACGGGTCATTGTGCGGTTCGTGGTAAAAACAACATGAACCCCCTAACCCAAAAACGCTGGCAGGCCTTTAAATCCAATAAACGTGGCTGGTGGTCGCTGTGGGTGTTCACAGCAGTTTTTTTGCTGACTTTGTTTGCGGAGTTCATTGCCAACGACAAACCTTTTCTGGTGAGTTACCAGGGTGAGTTTTACAGCCCGATATTTACCGCGTATCCCGAGACGACTTTTGGCGGTGAGTTTGGTACAGAAGCAGACTATCAGGATCCTTTTGTGGTCGAGAAAATTAATGCTGAAGGCTGGATGGTCTGGCCACTGGTGCGTTATGATCATCGAACCGTTGCCTGGGATCTCCCCACACCGGCACCGTCTGCTCCCGATACTACGCACTGGCTTGGCACCGACGATCAGGCACGTGATGTGGTGGCGAGATTGATCTACGGGTTCCGGATATCGATACTGTTTGGTTTTGCTTTGACGATTATCTCGGCGGCAATCGGCATTGCAGCAGGGGCGATCCAGGGCTATTTTGGCGGTTGGACGGATTTGATATTTCAGCGATTTATAGAGGTGTGGTCGGGGCTGCCGATACTGTATCTGTTGATCATTCTCGCGAGTATCGTCGAACCGAATTTCTGGTGGCTACTGGCGATTATGTTGCTATTTTCATGGATGGGTTTTGTCGGGGTGGTGCGAGCTGAATTCTTGCGCGCGCGCAATTTTGAATACGTGCGCGCCGCGCGTTCGATGGGGGTAAGTGATCGCACCATAATGTTCAGGCATATATTGCCAAACGCGATGGTCGCCACCCTGACTTTTATGCCCTTTACCCTGGCGGGTTCGGTGACGGTATTAACCTCCCTGGACTTTCTGGGTATAGGCCTGCCACCCGGCTCGGCTTCGCTGGGTGAACTGCTGGCCCAGGGAAAGGCCAATTTACAGGCTCCCTGGTTGGGGCTGACGGGTTTTTTCACCATTGCTGTGATGTTGTCGATGTTGATATTTGTTGGTGAAGCAGTTCGTGATGCTTTTGACCCCCGCAAGCATTTAGGCTAGGCAAGATGGATCATAAAATAGCCAAACCCGAGAAATTGCTGCGCGTACATGATTTGTCGGTAAGCTTCAAAACGGGTGATCGCGAGGTCGAAGCGGTCAGGCATATTTCCTTTGAGCTAAATGCCGGGGAAACGCTGGCACTGGTCGGTGAAAGTGGCTCGGGCAAATCTGTCACGGCTTTGTCGATCATGCAGTTGCTGCCTTACCCAATGGCCTCACATCCATCGGGTTCAATTGAGTATCGTGGTAGAGAATTGATTGGTGCGGATGCCGCGACCTTGAAAGTCGTGCGTGGCGACCAGATCGGTATGACTTTTCAGGAGCCGATGACGGCGCTCAACCCCTTGCACACAATTGAAAAACAGATCTCTGAAGTGCTGATACTGCACCAGAATATGAGTGCGGCTGAGGCACGGATCGAGGTTATCAGCTTGCTGGAGAAAGTAAAAATTCGAGATCCGGAGCATCGTCTGTCAAGTTACCCGCATCAACTCTCGGGCGGGCAGCGCCAGCGTGTCATGATCGCCATGGCGCTGGCTAATAAGCCGGAGATACTGATTGCCGACGAACCGACCACAGCACTGGATGTGACGGTTCAGGCGGAAATACTGGAACTGCTAAATGAGTTGCAGGCCAGCATGGGCATGGCGATATTGCTGATTACGCACGACCTTGCGATGGTCGAGAAATTTGCGGACAAGGTTGCGGTGATGCGTGCAGGTGAACTGATGGAACAGGGCGCAACGGGTGACTTGTTTTCAGCGCCTGCCCACCCCTACACAAAAATGCTGCTGGATGCGGAACCGGGGGTGCGTGAGGTGAAATCGATGCAGGATCTGTCACCGGTCATAAGCTGCGATGATTTAAAGGTCTGGTTCCCTGTTAAGAAAGGAGTGCTGCGCCGCACGGTAGATTATATCAAGGCGGTCGATGGCGTTAGCCTGCGCATACTGGAGGGCAGAACACTCGGTGTGGTGGGGGAGAGTGGTTCGGGAAAAACAACGCTGGCACTGGCATTGCTTCGCCTGATTCATAGCGAGGGCCAAATAAAATTTGACGGTGGATCAATCGATGGTTTAAATAGTAAGCAGCTGAAGGAAATACGGCCACGCATGCAGATGGTGTTTCAGGATCCGTATGGTTCGCTCAGCCCGCGTTTAACGATCACAGAAATTGTCGAGGAAGGTTTACAGGCACATGATATTGGTAATGAACGAAGTCGCCAGCAGGATGTCATTTCAATGCTGGAAGAGGTGGGTGTGGATCCGGCGAGCCGGAATCGCTATCCGCATGAGTTCTCCGGCGGACAGCGCCAGCGGATTGCCATTGCCCGGGCGATGATTATGCGTCCCAAACTGGTGGTGCTGGATGAACCGACCTCGGCGTTAGACAGAACGGTGCAGGGTCAGATCGTTGATTTGCTGGAGCGGTTGCAGTCTGACCATGACCTGGCTTATTTGTTCATTAGCCATGATTTGTCGGTGGTGCGCGCGTTGAGTGATGAAATACTGGTGTTACAGCAGGGGAAACTGGTCGAGTACGGGCCTGCTAGCCAGGTTTTTGAATCACCCGAACAGGCGTATACACGGCGACTCATCGCTGCCGCCACCGAGTTCAAGGCGGGTGCCTGAAGCCCATGCCCCTCGCTTTCTGGGAAAAGCCCCTTGATACGCTCAGCAACGATGAGTGGGAACAGCTCTGTGATGGTTGCGCGCAGTGTTGCCTGATCAAATTACAGGATGATGATACGGATGAGATTTTTGCAACCGATGTAGTGTGTCGATTTCTGGAGGTTGCCAGGGGTCGTTGCGGTGTGTACGCAAACCGGGCGATTGAAAAGCCGGAGTGTTTTATCATTGAACGTCACAATATCGAGCACTATAGCTGGCTTCCCAAAACCTGCGCATACCGTTTACGCTTTGAGAACAAGCCTTTGCCTGATTGGCACCCTTTGATCAGCCATAGTAGAGCGGCCATGATTGAGGCAGAAATCGCGGTGGTGAACTGGTGCGTAAACGAAAACCAGGTTGATGAAGCAGACCTGCCCGAACGGGTTATTTTTAGTCTGCATGAAAATGCCTGAAGTTTATGGAGGTTCAATGTATTTCATCCCTGGAATCGATCAAGCCCACAGACTGGGATGCGTTACTATTTGAAAACCATCCTTTATTGTGCCACGCATTTTTATATGCAATGGAGGAATATGGTTGCCTGACGGAGCAATCAGGCTGGATACCACGCTACCTGATCGTAAAAGAGGGTAATGAGCTGATCGCAGCAATGCCCCTGTATGAAAAAACTAATTCCTGGGGCGAATTTGTTTTTGATCATGCCTGGGCAGATGCTTATGCGCGGTATGGTGAACCATATTACCCAAAGCTGGTTGCCGCGATTCCATTTACCCCGGTGTTTGGGCAGAAACTATTGTTGAAACCCGGCAGGCAAAAGGACTTATACCCGGTATTACTGGAGGGCGCCCTGCAGCTGGCAAAACAACTTGGCAGTAGCTCTTTGCATATACTCTTTCCGCTTGAACAGGAGCAGGTGTTTTTTGAACAACAGGGGCTTACAGCGCGTCATGATTGCCAGTACCACTGGCATAACAACGGATACGTTTCATTTGAAGCGTTTCTATTTACCCTTAAGCGCAATAAACGGAGAAAAATTAATCAGGAACGCAGGAAGGTTAAGGATGCCGGCATACGATTTCGTCGCCTTGACGGTAGTAGCGCGACCCCCACAGACTGGGAAAACTTTACTGAGTTTTACAATTTGACCTATGAGCGGAAATGGGGTGCACCGGTATTTAGCCAGGCATTTTTTCAGGCGATGGCAAAAGCCCTGGGTGAGCGTATGATATTAATATTGGCTAACCAGGGTGAAAACTGTGTTGCGGGGGCATTGATGTATCTTAGCGATTCTGTGTTATACGGGCGGCACTGGGGCTGTAGTGAGTATTATGATGCTTTGCATTTTGAGACTTGTTACTACCAGGGTATCGAAATCTGTATTGAAAAAGGGATCAAAATATTTGAACCGGGGGCGCAAGGCCCGCATAAACTGGCCAGGGGCTTTGAACCAACCAGAACGCATTCATCGCACTGGCTGGCCGATCAGCACTTTGTGCCCGCCATTGCACGATTTTGTGCGGATGAAACGATCGCGGTGGATCAGCATATAGCGGAAGCGAAAGCGCATAGTGCCTATAAAGCAGGCTAAATATGTTAATTCACCGGGGAATCGTTGCGAGTAGATATAGATTCTCTTTGTATGCCTCGTGTGCTTCGTGGTAAAACACGTTTTTAATTATGAGATAGCAATGCCCGGGAAATTATGACGCAGCTAATTTTTATTCGTCACGGCGAGACGCTGTGGAATATAGAGGGCCGGGTTATGGGCCAACTCGACAGCCCGCTTTCACAACGCGGAGAAAAGCAGGCCAAAGCGATCGCCGGGCGCTTGAGCAGGATTCCATTTGATCGCCTGTACAGCAGTGATCTGGGCAGGGCGGTGCAAACTGCGAATGCTATTGCAACTATAAGTAACAAGGATGTTTATCTGGATGAAAACCTTCGTGAGAGAAATATGGGTGTGTTTCAGGGGCTCACGCGTGAGGAAAAAAAGGCAAAGTATGCGGATGTCTGGAGAGAATGCAAAGCGGTGGGAGCGGATTACCTTATTCCAGGAGGGGGAGAGAGTCAAAACCAGCGATTAGCGCGCAGTATAGAGGTAATGAATCGACTCGCGGACACGCACCCCGATGAGACGATTGTCGTGGTATCACACGATGGCATATTACGCGGCTTTCTGGGGCATATACTGGGGCTGGACGTGCGCTCAGAAACCCGTATTGTACGATCCAATGCCACTTATAACAGCTTCCTGAAACACGATGGTCAGTGGCGTCTGAAAGTATGGGGGGATAGCAGCCATCTAGACGGCATTTTTTGAAAAACCCCACTGTAGATGACACATGTCAAATTTTGTACTATTTATATGAATAGCGTACGGAAAGGATAGCGCTTGGCCCATAAACTGTAATAGTATTCATCCATGGCGAAAGAAATACAGCGGTTATTTTTTCTGGTTCGGGATGAGCCTGTTTGTGACGATATTGAAGCTTCTCTGATCGAGTTTGGAGTGGATGAGGATCGAATTTTCATTTATGACAGCTTATCCGAAGACTTAATTGCGCTTCCCGAACGCAGTGTCTGGGAGCGAAATCGCCGCGTACCCATGGTGGTCTGGGGGGTGATATTCGGCGCCCTGGCAGGATACGCCTCGGCTTTTTTACG
>JAAELZ010000236.1 GCA_024226105.1 Pseudomonadota bacterium
ATTATTTTCACGGCATTTCTGATATTACCGGGCGTTTTCTTTTTGTTCACTGGGTTTCAGTGGCTTGTCTCTCCCGAAGCTGCCGCATCTGCCCTGATGATGCCCCTATTGGATGGGGCGGCCCTGAGCAGTCAGATGAGTGATATCGGCGGCCTGTTTTTAGTGCAGCTTCGGATCATAAATGTTGAGAGTTCCAAAATGGTTCTGTGCCGAAATGAGCTTTCAAACGGCGTTTCAATTCGGGGGCGGCCAGTTCTCCATCAGGCTCACAGACAGCCCGCTTGGCATGCACCCACCGGGGTTCGATGGGGTTCAACCAGGGGCTTTGGATGGGCAACAACCAGGTCAGCAAGCGCGGTTCGCCGACCTTTTTCGCCGCCTGGTTGTAGGCCCGGAGCCACTGTCGGAGGCGGATACTCTTGTGCCAACTGGCATTGTCCCACAGGAGGACGACAACCTTTTTGTTTTCTTGCCGGGCCAGAGCCAACAAGCCAAGCACGAAAAGCCACATCTGTTCGCTATTGGGTTGCCCGTGCGCAAAATACAAGTACGTCTCCTGCGTATCCTGCCGGACCGCGCCAAAACAAGCCAGCGCTTTGTCCGGTTCTTTGGTTGGTGGCGTGCGCTGGACAAACCGCACCGGCGCATCTGGAGCTACCCAGGCAGACGCGTTGGGTTGCGCATATCGTGAAAACCAACATTCGTCTTGGTCAAACAACAACCAATCATCATGCGTAGCGGCCAGGGTTTTTAGCCAGTCGCGTCGTTTTTTTTTCGAGCATAGTGCTCGTCGGGGCTGTTGATCCAGTGTTTGACCCGTTTCCAGGAGAGGTTCATCTCGGCCAAGGTTTGACTGATGGTATCAAAATGAACTTCCTGCTGGGTTAGCCCTTCCTGATGGCTAACTTGTGCCAAGCGCCTCAGCGTCCACAGGCTGGTTTCCTGCCCAAAGGTGCGGGGCGATTGATGGACGATTTCACGCAACCGCACCCGGGCTTGGTCATCAAATGCGCGTTGGTCATCGCACCGTCCGGACTTTTGGCGGGTCAAGCAGGTCAGGCCCGCCTGATTGAAAGCATGCAAGACCCGGCGCACCTGCTGGGCGCTCAACCCAACCCGGCTAGCAATAGCCTTGGCCTTGAGCTGCTCATCAGCGCTCATCAAAATGATCTGGCAACGGCGGACTTGCCAGCCGTCGGTGGCTTTCAACCCAGCCACCAGGGTTGGGCGCTCTTCTACGGAAGGGGTTCGGGCAAAGATCGGTTTCATGCCCCGATCTTACTCGCAAATCAAGATGAATGCAACACTAATGCTCCGATCCTGCAATAGGGCTCGCTCATGGGTACTCCTGGCTGCGGTTTTCCTGAAAAGGATAGGACACTACCATTGCTTGCCCTTATGAGCCACACGCACGTTTCATTTACTCTTCATTCCTTTTCCGCCTACCCCACCGCAGAATTGTAGTTTGTCTCGTCCAGTTGGCCGC
>JAAELZ010000237.1 GCA_024226105.1 Pseudomonadota bacterium
CGCCTGGTGGAGTGCCCCTGCGGCTACGCCCACAGCCACACCGGCTGCGGCAGCGTATACCGCGGTTTGTGCGATTTTTTCGGTCGGCGTGGACAGGGCTTCATAGAAGCTGCCCGCATCCCAGAAATCCGGTTCTGAACAGCCCAGGCAGGGGTGTCCGGATTCTATCGGAAAACTGGTGCCATCATTCCATTTGGTGACCGCGCAGGCGTTATACGTGGTCGGGCCTTTGCAGCCCAGTTTGTACAAACACCAGCCTTTTTTTGCACCTTCATCATCGAAGGTTTCGGCAAACTGGCCTTTATCGTAGAACGGTCGTCGATAGCAGCGATCATGGATACTCTGCCCATAAAATGCGGTCGGGCGGCCCAGGTCGTCCAGTTCAGGTAAACCACCGAAGGTCAGAAAGTGAGCGAGTACGCCGGTAATCACCGTCGGAATGGGTGGGCAACCCGGAACATTAACAACGGGTTTGTCGGTAATAATATCCCTTACCGAAACTGCGCCTGTCGGGTTCGGGTCAGCGTGGGGGATGCCGCCAAAAGCAGCACAACTGCCGACCGAAATAATTGCTGCGGCACCTTCGGCCGCTTCTTTGAGCATATCCAGGTTGCTGATGCCGGCGATGGTTGAGTACCCCGGGTTATCAAGCGGGATAGAGCCGTCGACGACCAGCACGTAGTTTCCGTGGTTTTCTTTCATCGCCTCTTCGCGCGCTTCTTCGGCTCCGTAACCGGCGGCAGCTTGCAGGGTGTGATGATAATCCAGTGAAATGGCATCAAAGATCAAACCTTCCACCGTGGGTGCGTGCGAGCGGGTAAGCGATTCTGTGCAGCCCGTGCATTCCTGAAAAGATAGCCAGATAACCGATGGCCGACGCGCGGTTTCCAGTGCTCTGGCAATTCGTGGAATCATTGCCGGTGGCAGGGCCATAAGTGACGCCGTGGTTGCACAGAATTTCAGGAAACCACGC
This sequence comes from Pseudomonadota bacterium, assembly GCA_024226105.1. Taxonomy (GTDB): domain Bacteria; phylum Pseudomonadota; class Gammaproteobacteria; order Arenicellales; family Poriferihabitantaceae; genus JAAELZ01. Next base: position 974 of record JAAELZ010000237.1, read on the forward strand.
CGACTGACGCCCTGGCGGCGTAGTGCCTCACCTACGGTTTCTTCTCGTATCGAATTACTAATATCCATCGGTGATTTAAATGGCTTCATTGGTTTTCTCCGTAGAGGTGGTTAATGTATCGCTGAGTTGTTCAAGGCCGGCCTGTATATCGCCCTGTTGGGCTTGCAGGATGTCTGGAATCAACGCGATTTCAATGTACTTTCCGAGCAGGGCGCCGTCTGTATTGCTGTGGGTAATGAGCCATACGCCCGGATACTGCGTTTCAATAATTTCGCTGCGCCCCAGGGCGTTCAACTCAACCCGGACTTCACCCTGCCCCAGCGCAGTTTCAATGTGGGCCTCTTCACCCGGAGCCAGCGGCATGCTGCGCAGGTCGATAATGGTTTGTTCGCCGGTTTCCAGCAATGCAGCAAGGGCGTGACGAATTTCGTGCAACAAAGGCGTAACGTTGCCGGTGAATTCATCTGTCACCGTAACCGGAATGTCAAATTCTGGAATTGAGGTATTGCTATGGTTCACGTGGAAGCCTCCTGTAGATGGTTTGCCGGGGTATGTGTTGGGCCAGATACGGGCAGATGTTTCCAGTCTTGCAATAACGTTTCGATTTCGTGAATCGCCTCGGGGATAGCGGCCGCAACGGCGGGGCTCGGGTGTTCGCCCCAGTCTATTTCCTGAGCTTGAACGCCGATCAGCACGCGAGGTTCGGGAAGGCACTCGGTTAAGCGCGCAATGTCGAGTAAATCCAGCAGGCTGACTTCATGCACGCTGCGCCCGGGCAGGCCGAGGAACCGATCCATTTCTTCATTGTGCAGGCAGCGGATGGTGCCGGGAGGTTGATGGAACTCGGCTGAATCAATAACAATCAGCCGATCGCTTTCTTCGATCCAGCCGGCGAGCGAAAAACTTAAGGTGCCGCCATCAATATACTCAACATTGTCAATCTGCGGATGTTTATGCTGCAGGGCGGTTAGCACATGAATGCCGATTCCCTCATCCGAGAGCAGGGTGTTGCCGATGCCGAGTATTAGTGTTCGTTTAGCACTCATTTTCATTTTTACCTTCTTTGTACAGTATTATGATAAGGGTTTAATTATTTAATGATTTGATCATTGTCAAGGTTAGGGTAGAAAGTTCGGAATAAAATAATTTCATAGTATAAAGAGGGTTAAATATGTGCCTTGGAATCCCAATGCAGGTGAAGTCAATCAATCAGTTTCAGGCGCTTTGCGAGGCCAAGGGTATTCAGCGTGACGTGAGCTTGTTTATGCTGCAGGGTGAAACCATAATACCGGGAGACTATGTGGTGGTGAGCGTGGGCTATGCGATTGAAAAAATCTCGTCGCAGGAGGCGCAATCAGCGTGGGAAATTTATGATCAAATGCTTGCGGCCGAGGATGGTCTGCCTTAAGGAAGCGCTGAAACAATCATGATTTGTTCTGCCCTTCCTCAAAGGGTGTATGGACAAAGGGGCATGACACAAGCTTTGCGGACACTAAACAGGAAAGAAAGTATCCGAAATACAATAGAAATGGAAACATGTATTGCATTAACTCCTGATCTGTAGAGCGATCACGCTGTTAAGCTTCTGAAATAACGAGTAAAAATCTTTCTGGCACAGTTGTTGCTTATTTCTCGCGATGTAAGCACTTTAAAACCGTACCACGTCATTTGACTAAAGGAGGATTTTTGATGGTGGAAAAAGAATTAGCGTTTTCAGAACTTGAAAAACGATTAGGGGTTTCCCGCAGAACCTTTCTGAAGTTCTGCACCGGTGTGGCCGCATCATTAGGTCTGCCGGACAGCTCAGCAATCGCCATGGCTGCAGCCATAGCGGATCCCAAAAAGCGCCCTCCAGTGATCTGGCTGCATGGGCAGGAATGCACGGGTCCCACGGAAGCACTGCTGCGTTCCGAACAGCCGAGTCTGGAGCATCTGATACTTGATCTTATCTCGTTGGACTATCACCAGACGCTGGATGCGGGTGCAGGTCATCAGGTCGAGGCGATGAAGAAAAAATCCATGCAGGAAAACAAGGGCAAGTACCTGCTGGTGGTTGAGGGCGCGATCCCGGTTAAAGATAATGGCATCTACTGCAAGATCGCCGGCGAAACCATGCTGGATCTGACCCATGAGGCGGCCGAACATGCTGCCGCCATCGTCGCTTACGGGTCCTGTGCCTGCTGGGGTGGTGTGCAATCTGCCTCGCCTAATCCGACGGGGGCAAAAGGTGCGCCGCAGGTGTTAGAAGGAAAAACTGTACTGACCATACCGGGGTGCCCGCCCAACCCGGCCAATTTTATTGGCACGGTTCTGTTTTTTGTGACCTATGGAAAACTGCCACCAATTGACGACAAAGGCCGCCCCAAGTGGGCCTACGGCCGCTTGATTCATGAAAACTGTTATCGCCGCCCTCATTTTGATGCGGGACGATTCGCTACCGAGTTCGGAGATGAAGGGCACCGTAAAGGATACTGCCTGTACAAAATGGGTTGTAAAGGCCCGGAAACCTATAACAACTGTCCCAGCCTGGAGTACAACAACGTGGGAGGCGGGGTCTGGCCGGTAGGTGTCGGGCATCCCTGCTTTGGTTGCTCGGAAGAGGGCGTGGGTTTCAATAAACCGCTGTTCAGCCTTGCTGAGGTTAAAACCCATACGCCCCCCAACATGTTTCCTGAAATTGAAGATCGCGAAACCAGCGGGGGTATGTCAACGGGTGCAGCCGTTCTGGCGGGTGCTGCGGTGGGCGCGGTAGCAGGCGCGGCCGCAATCGGCGCTAAAAAGCTAAGCGAGAAAGACGGCGATCAGAGCTGAGGTGTCAATATGAAACGCAGAGAATTTCTCACTACGGCCATCGGTGGAGCAACGGTTGCCGTATGCCCTGGCGCGGAAGCGCGACCTAATCATGAACCGGCACCCGAAGCGGTGGGGATGTTATTTGATTCGACCTTGTGTATAGGTTGCAAGGCCTGTGTTGCAAAATGTAAGGAAGTCAATGACATGCCTCCGGTGATCGATGCGGAGCAGCAATCCTGGGATTCTGCCCGTGACCTGTCCGGCGATACGCTCAACGTTATTAAGGTTTACACAGACGGAAGCGGTGAAACCAAAGACGCCGAGGTTGATGGATTCTGCTTTGAAAAACGCAGTTGCATGCACTGCGTCGATCCGGGCTGTGTTTCGGTCTGCCCCACCACCGCTATGCGCCATGATCCGATAACCGGGATCGTGACTCATCATTCAGACGTTTGCATCGGTTGCCGAAACTGCATGATGGGCTGCCCCTATAATGTTCCGCAGTTTGAGTACGACGAACTGTACGGGCAAATTCAAAAATGCCAGATGTGCAACCAGGCCGGTGTTGAGCGTATCAATAACGGCCAGATGACAGGCTGTGCGGAAGCCTGTCCGACTGGCGCCACGCTATTTGGTAGCCGCACACTGCTACTGGAAGAAGCAAAGCAACGCCTGACGCTGAAACCCGGTGAGATCTACAACTATCCAAGGGGCGATATTGCAAGCCCGGATAGTTACCATGAAAAGCAGGTTGCGAATTACAAGCAACATGTGTGGGGCGAAAAAGAAGCCGGGGGCACCAATGTGTTGCATATTTCTGCTGTGTCCTTCGATAAACTGGGCATGCCACCGCTTGAGGAACGCTCCGCGTCATCCATTGCTGAAGGTGTGCAGCACACGCTGTACAACTATCTGGCTTTGCCAGCTATTGTGTTGGCCGGGCTGACCTATGTCGTAAAACGCAACACAGACAGCGATAGCGATGGAGATGAGTCATGAGCACGTACAAACCACTGGGCGGTCGTATATTTAACGCTCCATTCCTGTTTTTTCTGGCGA
>JAAELZ010000238.1 GCA_024226105.1 Pseudomonadota bacterium
GGTAAACCGGACACTGTAATTTGATGCGAGAAGATTAAGAGGGTGGTGCATCCTGCCCCCACTCTGAGAAGATGAAAGTGCGAACTCAACATCTAACAGAGAAAAAGGAACAGGATGCAGATCAAGACTATCCTCAATCGGGTCCAGAAATTCAAATCATTTGTTTATGGAGCAGTTCATTTGGTGGAAGGTACTTCGGTACCTACACTCGAAGTTGAATTACAACCTCGGTTGAACAGTCGCCCGATTTGCAGTGGTTGCGGCTATAAGAGGCCGGGATATGATCGATCACCAGAGCGGCTGTTCGAGTTTATCCCGATGTGGGGGCACAAGGTGTTTTTTCGTTATGCGCCGCGCCGGGTTGATTGTCCGGGCTGTGGTGTCCGGGTCGAACAAATGCCCTGGGTATCGGGTAAGCGCAGACTGACAGAGGCCTATGCCTGGTTTTTATCCGGGTGGGCGAAGCGCCTGAGCTGGAAAGAAGTCGCTGAGGCATTCCGAACGACCTGGGACCATGTGTTCTGTTCGGTAGAGCGGGCGGTGAGTTGGGGCCGGGAACATCAGGATTTGACAGGGATTGAAGCCATTGGCATCGATGAGATCCAGTGGCAGCGTGGCCATCAGTACCTGACGCTGGTTTACCAGATCGATACGAGTTGCAAACGGTTATTGTGGATTGGGAAGAAGCGCAAGGTTAAAACCCTGTTGGGTTTTTTCCGCTGGTTCGGCCAGGAACGGACAAAGGAGCTGCGTTATATCTGTAGCGATATGTGGA
>JAAELZ010000239.1 GCA_024226105.1 Pseudomonadota bacterium
AGCCTGAGCCTGAGCCTGAGCCTGAGCCTGAGCCTGAGCCTGAGCCTGAGCCTGAGCCAGAGCCAGAGCCAGAGCCAGAGCCAGAGCCAGAGCCAGAACCAGAGCTAAAGTCTGAGCCGGCAAAACAGGCCCCCGCAGCCTTTGTGTCCCCCGAGAAAATGGATGTCTTGATACGCGAGGCTGACGCTGATTTCAGGTTGAACATCCCTGCAGGAAAAGGAAACGAGGCTTCAGGGGATCTCTAAAGCCCCGCCTTCTTATGCGTTCAGCTCATTTTTTTCCTATCATAAAAGCATACTCACTTTGCGTATCGCCACGGTTATCCGAAAAAATTTCAAGCGATGGAAACGCCTCCACCAACTCGATGGTTTCAATGGTATAAGCTGGATTAAACCCCGGCCTTTGCTTAAGAATATTACGATTAAAGGTTTTGTAAATCAGCGTGCCACCGGGTTTAAGCGCAGACACAATTCCAGAGAATAAATCACGATTGAGATAACGCACCACCAAAATCAGATCAAAATAAGCTTCGTCGAGGCTGTATTGATCAAGATCGGCCTGCCGGGTCTTGATTTGATGCGCCAGCCCATGTGCCCGGGCAGAATCACGCAGCTTGCCCAGGCCCTGGTCTGAACCGTCAATCGCGGTGACGTCAAACCCGCGCTGCGCCAGAAACAGCGCATTTTTACCCAACCCACAGGCGAGGTCCAGGGCTTGCCCTGATTGCGGCAAAATCGAAGCATATTCCAGTAATTCCTGCTCAGGTTCGATTGAGACAATCGCTTCACTGGAACGGTATTTTGTATCCCATTTAAGAATGTCTGCGTTTGACATACAGATAAATTGTAGAAGCTGGTATCCGATCTGACAAGTTGTAAGTACAGGGTTTGACGCGACCGTTTTGTTTTCGGTATCAAATCTATGGTAAACAGGGTTTAAAGAGACTTATCAGGAGCCTGTCGGTTTTGGCAGTTTTGAACGAAACATGCTGAATTTGACGGGCTCCTAAATAAAAACACTGATCGCCCATACGCCAACTGTTGTCATAACAATGGTGTATGGCAGGGCCAGTAAAAGCATCCTCATATATGACAAACGAATTATCGGAGCCAGGGCCGAGGTTAAAAGAAAAAGGAAGGCGGCCTGCCCGTTAGGCGTAGCCACACTTGGCAGGTTAGTTCCGGTATTTATGGCGACGACCAGTTTATCAAAATGCTCACGGCTAATATCGCCCGCATCAAGTGCTGCTTTTACCTCATTTATATACACGGTCGCGACAAAGACGTTGTCACTAACCGCTGAAAGCACACCGTTTGCAATAAAGAACATGGTGGGCTGGATTTCAATGGGCATTTGCAGAACCGAATCGATAACGGGTTGAAATAGATGCTGGTCATGAATAACGGCAACAATCGCAAAAAATACAACCAGCAAGGCTGTAAAGGGCAAAGCCTCTTCAAAAGCACGTCCAATCTGATGCTCTTCAGTAATACCATTAAAGGCTGTCAGTAGCACAATCACTAACAATCCAACCAACCCCACTTCAGCAAGGTGGAAGGCCAGGGAAATGATAAGGATAACGACAACAACGGCTTGCACGAATAAAGCGGCCTTTTGTGAGGGCTTTCTTTTCTGGTCGCGTTCGGCGTCGGTCTCGCTAAGAATAGATCGGACATTTTCTGGAAGACGAGCACCATAACCACCAATCTTGAAAACTTCGAGCAATACACAGGTGGTTAAACCTGCAATAAGTACCGGCATAGTGACCGGTGCCATACGTATAAAAAATTCAATAAACTCCCAGTCCGCCTGCTCCGCAATCAGCAAGTTTTGTGGTTCGCCGACCAGGGTACATACCCCGCCGAGCGCCGTGCCAACCGCTCCATGCATGACCAGGCTACGTAGAAAAGAGCGAAATTGATCAAGGTCTTCCCGATGGTATTCATGCACGCCGCCATCGTCGCTATGATCATGGTCCTGGCTAAAAATCTTTCCAGAAGCGACTTTGTGATAAATAGTGTAAAAACCTACGAAAACACTAATTAACACTGCAGTGACCGTTAGCGCATCCAGGAACGCCGAGAGAAAAGCTGAAACGAAACAAAATAGAAAAGACAGCAACGGTTTTGACTCTACCTTGAGTAATATCTTGGTAAAGACATAGAGCAACAGGTCACGCATAAAGTATATGCCCGCTACCATAAAGATAAGGAGCAGGATTACCTCAAAGTTAGCCTCGGCTTCATGAAAAACGGAATAGGGCGTGGTCAGACCAAGCAAAACAGCCTGGATTGCCAACAGGCCACCAGGCTGTAGTGGGTAGCACTTAAGTGCCATCGCCAGCGTGAAAATAAATTCGCCGATCAATAACCATCCAGCAACCGTGTTACCAAGTGTAAATACTACGATGGGGTTTAGTAAAAGAAAGGCGATGATGGTCTTTTTGTACCACCCGGAAGAGTTGCCAAGAAAATTAGAATACAGCGCATGAAATATCGTATTTCTAGAAACCATTGGTCTCTCCTATTTAAATTAAACCGCGATTCGTAAGCATATGGAAAATTTGTACAATTGAAAAGCCCCAATATACACCCTGCTTATGATTTTTCACTCATCTCAAAACCATTGCTAATATGAGAAATTGTGTAAATCCGTGTGAATAGTATTTATTGTTCTCAGTGTTTCGCAAACGGCCGCTATGATTTGAAGCTGTCGCTCGAAAAGAGCTGAAAACTGTGGTGGGCTCAACCGTCAATGCAATACATGCATTAAAACCTTCCGCCGGGGTTTCATATTCTAATGCCTTTCGAGGTCGTTCGTTTAACTAACGAGCAACCACGTTGAGTTTTGCCTGAGAGTGTACCGATAAGTCAGTACCTTTGGGAAAGTATTGATATGCTGTCTGTCAATTATTCAATTGGGTTTCAAGGCACCGAAGCTCTCAAGCTAAGCGCCTAACGGCGCGACTTTGACCCCAAAGATGTTTTCAAAGACTGAAAAAAACGTTATCTTCAGCCTTCCTGTGAAGAGGAGGGTGCCCGGTCATCACATGAACTCATGAAATAACCGGGCCGGATGAAACAGGCTTTGCTTAGTAACTGCTGCCCAATCGCGATTTGCTGATTATTGCCAAGGCCGGCCGTTACTGCATCTCCAGCTCAAAAGGCCCGTAGCGGCGCTGTGTGCCCCTTGCTTCCTGTTCGATGATCCTGTATTGATACAGGCGCCCTGAAACAGCCTCGGGGTCAGCCAGCTTATATTCGCCGCCCATCGGCGCGGTGATCAAACCCGGTAACATTTCATCGTTTAGCATAATCCAGGTTCCACCGTCTTGCTGGCGTTCAACATAAAAACCAATGGTGCCTCGTTCTTCCAGTGTCTGCCATGCAATAATGGCAACCTGGCCATCGCCGTCCGAGTCGAGGAACTGAGTCAGTGCCGCCAGGATTGCCTCACGATCATTGGCATCTACGGATGCCGCCAGA
>JAAELZ010000240.1 GCA_024226105.1 Pseudomonadota bacterium
AGAAATGATACCGAGATGAGAGCCTGATCATTTCCGTCCAAAGATGGTTTTAAAGAGTTTAGCTTTCTCCTCGTTAAGTTGTTTTGCGGCTTCATAATCACTCATTTGATAAGCTAAGGTCATCCAATATTTTAAAGGTGATATGCGACTTCAGGTATTGCTCTGCATCGGGCAGTGAATTGAGCTTTTCATACGGCGTCATCATGCAACGAAAGGTATTCAGCCCGATTGGTAATTTCTCCCAAATCCCCTAAATCAACCCTTCTCAACCACCTCACACACCAGTTTGTCGTCCTTCACTCCGACAACGACCTCGCCGCCCTTCATCAGCTTGCCAAACAGCAAATCTTCTGCCAGCGGCTGCTTGATGTGTTGCTGGATGATTCTTGCCATGGGGCGGGCGCCCATTGAACGGTCATAACCTTTTTCAGCCAACCACAAGCGGGCTTCATCATCCACCTCCAGCGTCACCTGCTTATCCTCAAGCTGCTGTTCCAGCTCCAGAATGAACTTGCCGACAATGTGCAATATGGTTTCTTCGTCCAGCGGTGCAAAGGGTACGATGGCATCGAGGCGGTTCCTGAATTCCGGGGTGAAGGTTTTTTTAATGGCTTCGCTATCGTCGTGCACGCGCTCACGATCCAGAAAACCCATAGTGCTACGCGCCGCATCCACTGCACCTGCGTTGGTGGTCATCACAATCGCTATATTGCGAAAATCGGCTTTGCGGCCATTATTATCCGTCAAGGTACCGTAATCCATCACCTGCAGAAGAATATTGAACAAATCCGGGTGTGCTTTTTCGATTTCATCAAACAACAAAACCGCATGCGGATGTTTGTTGACCGCCTCGGTTAATAATCCACCCTGATCAAAACCGACGTATCCCGGAGGCGCACCGATCAGGCGGGAAACGGTATGCCGTTCCATATACTCAGACATATCAAACCGAATTAGCTCAATACCCATGGTATGCGCGAGTTGCCGCGTTACTTCGGTTTTACCGACGCCTGTCGGGCCGGCAAACAGGAACGAACCAATCGGTTTGTTTTTATCGCCCAGCCCTGCGCGAGACAGTTTGATCGCAGAAGACAGGGTTTCTATCGCCTTATCCTGTCCGAATACCACCATTTTAAGATCGCGTTGCAGATTTTTCAGTGATTCCTTGTCTTGTGTGGAAACCTGTTTAGGCGGGATGCGTGCCATATTCGCCACAATGGCTTCTATGTCTTTAACGCCCACCGTTTTTTTACGTTTTCCGGCAGGGGCCAGACGGGCTTTGGCACCCGCCTCATCCATGACATCAATCGCCGTATCCGGAAGAAAGCGGTCCGTCAGGTAACGCGCCGCAAGCTCCGCCGCCTGGCGCAAGGCCGGACCGGTATATTTGACTTCATGGTGTTCTTCAAACCTTGATTTCAGCCCCTGCAGAATTTGCACAGCTTCGTCTATGGTCGGCTCATCCACCGTAATGCTCTGGAAACGGCGTGAAAGGGCACGATCCTTTTCAAAAATATTGCGATATTCCTGATAGGTGGTCGAACCGATGCATTTCATCTCGCCATTCGCCAACATGGGTTTCAGCAGGTTCGATGCATCCAGTGCACCACCGGATACTGCACCCGCGCCGATAATGGTGTGTATCTCATCAATAAACAATATCGAATGCGATGCTTGCTGCAACTCCTTGATCACAGCTTTAAGGCGCTCTTCAAAGTCTCCCCGGTATTTTGTACCAGCCAGCAATGATCCGATATCCAGTGAATAAATAGTACTCTCAGCGAGAATTTCCGGCACTTCCCCACGTACAATCTGTCTAGCCAGACCTTCCGCCAGTGCGGTTTTACCGACGCCTGCTTCACCTACAAACAGCGGGTTATTTTTACGACGACGGCATAAAACCTGGGCGGCTCTTTGCAATTCTTTCTCGCGGCCAATCAGCGGATCAATTTTCCCGGCGCGCGCCTGATCATTCAGGTTAACCGTATAAGCCTGTAGGGCACTCTGGCGTTGTTCCGGCTCCCCTTCTTCACCCTGGTATTCCAGCTGAGGGTCTTCGGATGCGATGTCCAGTACACCATGCGAAATATGGCTGACGACATCAAAGCGGGTTATGTTTTGCGCATTCAGGTAATACGCTGCATGCGAGTCTTTCTCGCTCAATATCGAAACCAGTACATTTGCGCCGTGAACTTCCTCATTTCCTGAGTTCTGTACGTGGAGTATTGCGCGTCTCAATACCCTCTGAAATCCGATACCGGGTTGGGTTTCAACTTCTTCCTCCATTTCCAGTACAGGCATTTGTTCATTTAAGAAGCGATCAATATCTTCGCGCAATTTACCGGCATTTCCCCCTAATTGCTCAATCAGTGTACACACCGAATCAATTTCCATCAGTGCGTACAAAAGGTGCTCAATGGTGACAAACTCGTGGCGCAGATTCTGCGCCTTGGTTACTGCTATACCGAGTGCCGCTTCAATTTGTTTTGATAGCATTTGCTGATCAGGCCTCTTCCATCGAACACTGCAGGGGGTGCTCATTTCGCCGCGCCAGCTCCAATACCTGCGCGACTTTGGTCTGCGCAACCTCATGTGGAAACACACCACAAACACCTTTGCCCTTCTGGTGTACGTTGAGCATCACCTGGATCGCTTTCTCATGATCCATGCGGAACAACTTCTCCAGGATCATGATCACAAATTCCATAGGTGTATAATCATCATTTAACATGAGGACTTTATACATCGGTGGCTTTTTCAGCTTCGGCCGGGTGGTTTCAACCACCAGCCCGGTTCCACTACCTCCCTGGTTTTGATCTTTTTGACTCATCTATGCCGAACCGCAACCGCCACATGAACCACTGCCACCAACCGACTGGAAAACGTTATTGAAGACAAAACTTGAATTCACGCCGTCATCCGCATAATCAATTTCAGCCCCTTTAAGGAAACCGAGCGCCACGGGGTCAACCACTATTTTCACCTTACCGTCTTCCATCAAAGAGTCGGTAGGTTCTTTTTGTTCGGCGAATGTCATGCCATACTTCATCCCCGAACAACCGCCACCATACACGTATACGCGTACCGCTTCGACCTGATTTCCAGCCTCTTCAAGCAGCGCGGCGACCTTTTCTTTGGCATTATCTGTAACGGCAATATGTGATTGCGTCAACACTGAACTGTAACTCATAATCGATTCCTGAATAAATTAGTAGCGCGCCTTGCGTGCTGGTGACAATCTTACACCCATAAAGTCAAAATTCCAGCGAATTTATGCTTTGAGTATTTAAATTTTCTGTTCGAACTCTATATTGTGTTGAGATTGCCAAAATTCAAGGGGTGCGGCAACCTGTCTAAGCTGCATCACCGATTTCATTGCGCCCACAAGAAATGGCTCAATATTGACCAAAAACCACTCTTTAATGATATGACTAGAACTGTAGACTGTGTAGTACTGAGTAAAAAAGCGACCGGCCTGGAAGAAGCACCCTATCCCGGTGAAATGGGGGAACGGATTTACCAGAACGTCTCTGCTGAAGCCTGGCAATCCTGGCTGGAAAGACTGGTTATGATCGTAAACGAATATCAACTCAACTCAGCCGACCCGCGTTCGCTTAAAACCATTGAGGAGCATATGATGGGTTACCTGTTCAATGAGGGCGATCAGGGCAGTGCGCCTGAAGGGTTTGTCGCCAGATAAAACGCTGCGAGAACATGGTATACAGCACAGCAGCTTTGAATTCATAAACCCTCTATAGATTCGCTGGCGTGGCGCAACAACCCTCTGCTACGAGGGAGGTATACATCCACTCCACGACAGGTTAAAAAGGTGAGGCTCAACTCCGGCAACACAGGATATGGACTTTCCTGCTGCTTATCCGGTACGTGCGCCTGCTCTGTTCCCTGGTGTTCCGGTGCAATGAGTTCTAAAAAAATCGGCAGCTGAGTTTTATCCACGCTGGATAAACAGGCCTGGGGTAGCGTTTTAATCACTAGATCAAACGTCTTGCCCGGCCTCAACACCTTTTCGATTTTGTATTCAAATTCTTCAGGCCCCCGAATATCCCTTAGCGTTATATCCTGTCTATCGGTATTGGTGATTTTTAGTGAGAAATTAATGCCCGCACTATCTTCTTCGAGGCCAACCTCAAAATCCATTTTTCGCTGTATCATCAAACGGCTGGCGTCGATCAGGGACAGCTCATTTTCAGTATTCAGATAACAATCCACAATCGAAACCCAGGCTGAGGAATACTCCTCCAGTATGCCCGAGTACTCTACTTTTTCACCATCTGATTGAGTACTCTCAAACACTACGCGGCTAAAAATGTAGTGTTCCAGGACCGGGTCGTAGGCCGCATTACCCGCTATATCGAGAATACTATTGCCCATTTTCTGCAGCTTGCCGTCAGCACCTTTTAGCAGTGCCATAGTCGTACGCTGCTGCACACGACTTGCCATCAGCCCGATCGATTCAGAAATCGCCTCTTTAAATGCTACCGTAAAATTGCGAAAGCCCCGTTTAACCCTGCGAAACCAGCCAGGATTTCGCGCCCGCTCTATCTGCTCTAATCGGCGCAGCTGGTTACGCGGGGTGAGCTCATCGTGAAATCTGAAAATCGCATCAACTCCCCCCATCTGTTCTTTAAATAGAATAAAACTTGTCAGACAAGAGCCACGATGATTGATATAAGGCTGGCTGAATAAAAGCTCAATCGCATTTGAGTAAAGTTTAAATTTCCCCCAGATGCGTTCGACCTGCATCTGCACCGTCACATGAAAACCCACGAGTTCCTGCAATACCCGATCCAGATGGCGATGACGCATATAGCTGCTCGCCAACGCAAACACAAAAATAAGGACAATACTGAGAAGCAGGAAATTGCTCAAAATCTGCTATTTGACCGCTGAACGAAACAATTCAAAAAAATTATTACTGGTTTGCTCGCTAAACTCATCCAGTTCGATACCTCGCAAGTCAGCCACATATTGTGCAGTGTGGGCAACGAAAGCGGGCTGATTTGGGCGGCCACGCATGGGTGCCGGCGCGAGATAGGGTGCATCCGTTTCGACCAGTATTCGATCCAGAGGGACCTGTTTGGCGATCTCTTTTAAGCGCGCTGCGCTGTTAAAAGTAACAATGCCGGAAAAAGAGATATAAAACCCGAGGTCCAGCGCTTTTTTGGCCGTTTCCCAGTCTTCAGCAAAGCAATGCATTACCGCGCCACAGCGCTCCGCATGATGATCCTTAAGTATTGACATAGTGTCTGCAGCGGCTTCCCGGGTATGTATGATCAGCGGTTTATGCGCTTCGATACCTGCCTCAATATGACAAACGAAACGTGCTTTTTGCCAGGCCATATCCCCATCGACACGAAAATAATCCAGACCGGTTTCGCCCATGGCAACAACGTTTTCATTTTGCGCCAGCCGCACCAGTTCTTCGACCGTTGGTTCCTTTGCATCCTGGTAACAGGGATGCACTCCGACGGATGCAAAAATATTTTTATGCGCCCGGGCAATCGCCAAAATCTCAGGATAGGCTTCAAGATTGACTGATACGCATAGTATATAGTCAACATTGGCGGCTTTCGCGCGTTCCATAACACCCGCTATATCGTCACCCATGGGCTCAAAATTCAGGTGACAATGTGAATCAACCAGACCCATTATCTGTTTTTGTATTTAGAGTGTATAGGTTGGTGCGCCACTCTTTAACTGCTCACCTAGCATGCCATCAATACGAAGGCGTAATGTCATTCCTTCCTGATCCGTAAATTCAACACCTACACCGGGTTTATTGTGGCCCGTCGCATTTTTCGGACAAACCCATGAGACAACTCCAGCTGCCGGGAATTTATCAGGTAATTCCGGTAGCACCACCATCATCAGAATCTCCTGCCCCATTTCAAAACGCTTACTGGTGGGCAGGAATAAACCCCCGTTCTTAAGCCAGGGCATATACGATTTATATAGCTGATTCAAGCTCTTAAACCGAAGAGGAATAATCGGAAGCTTTCTTTTACCGGAGGTGTCTGGAGTCGACATAAATTATGTTTTTAACGTGTAGGTTGAGAGTTTTGTCAGATATAGCTTGTTTCGTTTCACAACCATTTTAACCCAGCAGACCGATGGGTTTGTTAGTTTTGGCGGAAAATTGAGCAAATTGAACAAATTAAGTTCATCAAAGCGGCATTGTGGTTCAAACAATCAAAGACCCGGCCGACTTAGCCAAGCTGCCGGGAAAAACCAATCAACCATTTATCCAGCAACAGGCCGGAGCTTACGATATCCAGATCCTGCTTTTTCATCAGCAACAATTCATCATACAATAAAAATAGCGCTGCCAGTTTCGATTCATCCAGCTTTCGGGACAATTTTGAAAATGGTTGCCTATAAGCCTGCCAGGGCGCCGGGCCGGAACGGGCACTATCCTGCACAGCACTTATCAACCACTTAACAACCATCTGTATCCAGGATAAAAGTGTATCAAGCGATTGCAACTTGACCAGAGTTTCTCTCGTTTCAATCGGCCCTACACCCTCATTCAGATTTGCAGCCAGGGCTTCTAACATGGCTTCGAAATTGCTTACTTCCTCAGAACGAGTGTAAGCCAGCGCAATCAGGGGTGCACCACCACAAATAGCCAATGCTTTTTGTGCGGTGTTTTCGTTCAAGCCCTGAGATTGTAACCATGACACCGCCTGATCAAAGCCCGGTGGATCAACACTCAGGCTGATACAACGGCTGCGTATGGTCATCGGCAGGCGGCTGATATCGTTACAAACCAGAATCAAAACAGCGTCAGGGTTGGGTTCTTCCAGTAGTTTTAGCAATGCGTTTGCTGCATTTATATTCATCGCATCTGCCGGTTCTATCAACGCCACCTTATTCGGTGCGCTATGGTTGCAAAGGCAGAAATTTTCAATCAGCGAGCGAATCTGATCGACTGAGATTATTTTACGTGGTTTACG
>JAAELZ010000241.1 GCA_024226105.1 Pseudomonadota bacterium
TCTCTCCCTGATAAATCAGCGCCATTGCAGCATCATCCGGTATCGCGGCAGAATCCTGTAGAACCCATTGGCCCTGCGTAAGTTTGCGCACCCTGGCCCGCGCAACCGCTTTTATACTGTGCTGGCCGGAGACCAGGCGGCTAACCTGCCTGCCTGCCTGCAAACTATCCTGCTCGCTCACGTTTCCCAGGGACAAAACCAGCAATTGAGGGGCCTCCAGCAAATCCTTCCGATGCGCCGTTAATGCTGCAAGATCAATCATTTGCAGGGCAGCAAGTTTTTCTCGATTTGACCAGCTCGAAGAGAGCAACACATCGTATATTCCACTGATCACTACCGCTGAGGGGCGGCCCTTGATACTGTTTTCAAGATCCTGCCTGATATTCTCTGCATACAAATCAAAGCGTTGCTGGTCAATCTGCAATGACAGCATTTCATCAATAATTTTTTCCAGCAGGCGGGATTGCTTGGCGGAATAACCACTAACCCGTACACTCAAGCCCCGTGAATGTCGATAAATCTGGTAATCCAGGCCAGCCAGATAGGCGGGATAATAATAGGCACTCATCGACTCCTGCACCGCCTTTACGTATAACTCGGTTAGCATGGCGTGCCGGGCAGAATCATTTGCCACCGACGAACGCAAGCTGAAATAAAGCGATGCCTTGGGTTGCTCAAAACCCAGTTCTGTCTGGTGCCAAACCTGTACATTTGTGATGTCTTTGAGTTCAACCGGCTGACCGGAACCTTCATACTCTGGCGGTAGTATCTCGAGTTTATCCGCAATAAATGGATTGGCTTCCGGCAATGCCAGTACCCCAATCGGTTTGGCATTCTGCCACCGTTCTAACCAGCCGGGATCAATCTTGCTCTCAATATAGCTAACCCCATACCACTCGGTTTGCTGGTCAGATTCGATGTCAGGATCAGTGATGATCAGTTGTAGATTTTCCGGACGCAAGCGTTGCAGGATTTGTGCAATACGCTCGGGTTTGTAAACCTCAAACAGATAGGGTCTGGAAAGCACCTCGTGCATTTTGTATCGATGCAAGCGGGATGCCAGCCCCTGAACCAGGCTGCTCTCACTACTTTTTTCCTGAAAACGAAAATTAAGTTCGGCCAATTGAGCAAGCTCATCATAATAGCTTTCTTTTATGCCCTGCGTTCGAATCAACTCAATATAGGAAAACAGCAGGCTACCGATCTCATCAATATGCCGAAAACCCAACTCACTCAAGTCAACATTGATCTCAAAACTTGCCTGAATATCATCTGAAAACCCCAATCCCGCACTTAAACTATTTGCCCAGGCCCGAGATTTGAGCAGTTCCAGCAGTGAACCCTCCCCTTCATGCCCCAAAAGGTTAGAAAGATACTGGCCAGGCTTGGAATCCTCGTACGCCTGCACCGACTCAATCGGAAAGCTAAAAGCTACCCTGCGAATATCCTTAATCGGTTTGAGCCTTAGCTGCGCGGGCAACTTTGACGGCAAAACCAATGGCGTCGCAAAAGGTGAATAGGCCTCTCCGTTTGCAGGTATTGCACTGAAACTGTTTTCTACCCATGCCTGCAACTGATCCAGCGAATGGTTACTGATAACCGACATAGCCATGCGTGGCGCATGATAGTAACGCCGATAGAACGATAGAAGATCTTCACGAACCGGATCATTGTCCCTGTCCGCCAGGGTTTCCAGGCTACCTACTGAAAACTGGGTGACAGGGTGCTCGGGGTTGTAGATCACGCGACGTGCTGTCCATAAGCGCCGGCCTTCATCGTCCTTTCGTGCCTGGTATTCAGAATTAACCACCGAACGTTCCCGTTTTATGTACTCTTCGTTGAACAGCGGGGCAATAAAAAACTGTGCAAAACGATCCAGGGCACCTTCAAAATAATCCGGCGTAATATTGAAAAAGTAATTGGTATGGTTCAAAACCGTGTAGGCATTGTTAGAGCCGCCATGCTTAGAAATATATTGCTGATATTCACCGGATTCCGGGTATTTATTGGTCCCCAGAAACAGCATATGCTCAAGATAGTGCGCCAATCCCTGTCGGTCTTGCGGGTCATTGCCACTACCCACGTGCACATCCAACGCTGCCGCCGCGCGGTCTGCCGTGACATCGGATATCAGCATAACTTTTAACCCGTTGCCGAGTTGAATCGCCCGATATTCGCGGCTATCGGCCGGACTTTTGAGGATTTTACCCGCTAGCGGTGTCAGTAACTTCGCCTGCGCAGGTGCGCCAGGCAGTAATATAACTGCGCTGAAAATAAACGCAAGAATGAGGCTGAGAATACGAAGTTTTGAGGTCATACAATAAAATCCATGGTTTAACTTTGATTCTAGCCCGAATAATAGTTCATTTAGCTTACAAATTATTAATGCAAAAACGACTCGATCATTATTACCCGCGTAGCGCAGCAAACCGGAAATATCTGCAGGCACTACTTAAACTGAAAAATCATCCTCTGGCATCTCATTCCGTTAGATTGCCACGTCGCAACACGCCTCGCAATGACCTGGAGTAAATGCACCAGCATTTATCCAGCCTGTTATGAACTTAGCGGCCTGACGTGGCGAATAAAATCAGTCTTTATAACATACCCAGCAATTCATTCCCCGCGATCTGGGCGCGCCAACCCTTGAGCAAGGGCAAATCTCGCTCACCCGCTACCAGACGTTCAATAACGCTGCGATTCGCCATGAGTGACGGCGCAATATGTTGCGCTTCACCGATCTCACGCAAACGTGCCATAACCTTTCTAGCCTGAGACCTTTGCTCAGTTTTCAGCTCAGGCGGCACCAGAGTCTTACAAGTATCGCCCCTTTCCCTGGCAACGACACTGAGCAATTGTTTACCGATTCGCTGAATCACCTTTTCCGTCAGGCCTTCGATTTCCCCAAGCTGCTGCATCGATTCGGGCTGGGTTCTGGCAATGCCGATGACGGCCTGCTTTTTGAGTATCCATTCACGCGGCAGGTCCCGCTGTTGTGCACGGCGTTCCCGCCAGCTGGCCACATCACGCGCGGTATGTTGTTGTGATGGCGTCATACGCGACAGGCTTTTTAGCCGTTGCCATGCCAGTTCCGGTTCTGATGCGAGGCGCATTTTCTCGGCGAGTGACTGTGATTCGTCCTGTACCCACTCCAATCGACCAGCGGTTTTAAGTTCGGCAAGCAATTGTTCGTACAGCTCATACAGATACAAAACATCCGCCTCGGCGTAACCCAGTTGCGCCGGGCTGAGCGGGCGTTGCAACCAGTTGGTTCGGGTCTGATCTTTATCCAGTTCAATACCGGTGCGCTGTTTGACGATCGTAGCGTAGGCAATTTGATCGGCTTCACCCATAAAACTTGCCGCAATTTGTGTATCAAACAAAGGTGTCGGGGTCACCCCGAGAGACTGACCCAGCACTTCCATATCCTGGCTCGCTGAATGCATTATTTTCAGGCAGTCCGTACGCGTGAAAGCGTCTCGCAAGGGTTCAAGGCTGCTCAGTGCCGGAACGTCAATGAGTGCATGAGTGTTTTCGCTGGCGATCTGGATCAGCGCCAACTGCGCGTAGTAGGTACGCTCGCGCATAAACTCGGTATCAATCGCCAGCCATTTGGCCGAAACAATCTCGCGACTAAAGGCAATCAATTGTGCGTCGGAATCGATATAATCAAACTTTATTTTCATGCCCCGATTATACGGGCATCCGCTTTTGTCATTGAACCCAATGGAGCACTGATTTGTTCGCCCTGATTCAACCTTTTATAAATTTACTGCTGTTTCGAGCCGGCCCGCA
>JAAELZ010000242.1 GCA_024226105.1 Pseudomonadota bacterium
GTATGCATAGAGTAGCCCAAAGGGGAGGGTGTCTCTCCCTCTCCTTCGGAGGCAATACTGTTGACGTAAGCATCCCGCCTGGGAATTAATTCCCAGTCTCAAAGCTCAAGGACGCTGAAGCGACCTACCCATCGGCTTTGAGCTGGCTTTAGCCTGCTTCGGCCTTGAGACTGGGGATTGATCCCCAGGCTTCTTCGCTCTATGACAAGCGTTGCATGGAGACCACATCATCAAAATGGGCTTTGGGAAAAATGACGCTGATTAAGGTGGTGCAATCATTGATTTTCGCATTGACCACATTTTTTACGTTCCCCTGACAGACCACCTGACCGGTTCGATTCACCAGTGCGACACGTTCATGCTTTGCGGGCAGTGGAAGATATTCAAAGGGAAAGGTGATCAGCGCATCATCGTCTGAATAGGTATAATCCTTCATATAAATCGCCAACCCCGGACAGGCAGCCACGCAACGGCCGCATCCTGAACATAAACGAAAATCCATGATCGGAAGATTGGTAATTAGCTGCCCGACTTTGATCGCACCTTTGGGGCACGAGGTTTCACAGGGATTACAGGGGATCTCTTCAACACATTCAATCATGGCAAGAGGGCCTTGCAAAAAATCTTCCTGGGTCGGAAATGCGGGGGTCGCCCGCAATTCTTCAAGCGAGGGTGCGCCAATCGTTTTGAGGGTTTCATGTTTCATGCTAACACTCCCTTCCTAATGTGACCAGCTTATCCTTTAAAATTTTTCTGGTTTCTCCAAATTTTCCACAGCGAAGGGCGTCAAGTCGTTCCCAGGCTTGCTTCACGAGCGTCTCGCGCGTTGTTTTGTCATAATAACCCAGGGCGGCAGCGGCGCTGATTCCGGCCAGACGCCCTTCCTCCATGGCCGTACTGGCTTCTTCGATCCCGGAAATATCGCCGGCCACATACATCCCGGAAACGGTGGTTTCCATAGATTCGTTATGGACAGGTAAATGTCCGCCTAATTGAGGAATGTAGCTAAACTGACAGCCTGCAATCCAGGCTAATTCCACCAGGGGTGTCAGGCCGGTCGCTAAACAGATCGTATCAACTTCCACGGTTTTTTGCGTACCTGGGATAGGATTCCAGTGCGCATCTAACTGCACAAGTTCTGCGGCTTCGACATGCTTATCCCCTATGGCGCGTGCCACTGTATGCGATGTATAAAATGGGACGCCTGCCCGGCAGACTTTGGCCGTATGTACGCCATAACCGCCCAATTGCGGAGCAGCTTCGACAATACCAGCTACATTGGCTCCGGCTTGCATAAGCTGATAAGAGACGATGACGCCAACATTGCCAGATCCGATCATCAGCACATTCTTGCCTGGCAGCACGCGATGAATATTGATCATGGTCTGAGCCGCTCCGGCGCCCATCACACCGGGCAGGGTCCATCCGGGAAAATGGACTGCATTTTCAGTCGCCCCTGTGGCCAGAATGATCTTTTCCGCATTGACATAAGTAGATTTTTTCTTATTTTTCACGACCCATAAGGTGTTCTGTTGATCAATGCTGCATACTTCGGCATTGAGCCAGACATCAATGTTCAATTTAGCGGCTTCTTCCAGAAGAGTATTTCCGATGTTAATCCCCCGTATGCCGGCTTTATGCTCTCTGGACCCAAAAAATTTGTGAATCTGTTTGAAC
>JAAELZ010000243.1 GCA_024226105.1 Pseudomonadota bacterium
AAAATCCTTTGAAAATGCGCTCGCCTATGAATGACCGTTTTGGGCGGTGGATTCAACCAAACAGGGTTACGACTGAAACAATCAAAGGGCCAGACAATGGACGTTCACCATCTAAGTACTGTTTTGCTCTGCCGTTAATGGCTCTTTATCGCTAGTAATACACCGTTTTCAGTAAACAACTTTATTACTCACCTACATTTGCTTCACTTCGTTTTTCGAAAATACCTCCGGCAGTTCCTGCAGGGCTATTTTCCCCAGGGGTGTACGTGGCAACTCATCAACAATCGCAAAACGTGCGATCTGGTTGTGTGACGATACAAAATTGTTAAACACCTTGAGCACATCACGCGCAACTTCAACAGGGTCTTCTCCCTCCATCGCCATCACCACCACGGGCTTTTCCCGGCGCTCAAACACCCCGGCCTCCTTGATGCGCGGATCACGTTCAAGCAGGGTTTCCAGTTCTTCCGGATACACGTTTTTACCCGCTTCCGTTACGATCAGGCGCTTGCTGCGGCCGGTCAAAAAGACCCGTCCCTCAGAATCAATTCGCGCCAGGTCGCCGGTTTTAAACCAGCCATCGATAATCGCTTCAGCCGTTTGTGATTCTTCGCCATACCCCAGCATCAGGTTAGGGCCACGACAATATAATTCGCCACGCCCCATTTCATCCGGGTTTTCTATCTTAACTTCCGACCAGAGAACCGGCTTGCCTACGCTGTCGTAGGCATCATCAAATTCTTTCTGCACGCATACCAGTGGCGAAGTTTCCGTCAGACCATAACCCTGTCTAAGCGGTATACCCAGCTTATGGTAAAACTCGGTGATTTTCCCATCCAGGTGCGAGCCACCGCTCACCCAGCATTTGATCGTGCCCCCGAGCTTATTGCGAATCGGCGCATTGGCATGCACCCGTAGCGACATCGGCAATTTCTCCAGCAGCTTTCGATAGGCCCGCAGGCCGCCGCCGGCATCACTAAACTTTTTGTCCAGTCCCAGCATGATGTTGCGAAACAGGCGTGGCACCGCAACCACGATACTCACCTTCTCTTCAGAAATCGTTGCCAGTATCTCACTCGCTGC
>JAAELZ010000244.1 GCA_024226105.1 Pseudomonadota bacterium
CTGAGAAATAGTAATATCGCGGTGACCGAAGTGAGCGACTACACGGGATTTCCCGAAATCATGGATGGGCGCGTAAAAACCCTGCACCCAAAAGTACACGGTGGTATTTTGGGGCGACGCGGTGTGGATGATGAGGTTATGCAGGCACATGATATTCAGCCGATTGATTTACTGGTGATCAATCTTTATCCTTTTGAGCAGGCCACTTCTGATTCAGATTGTACGCTGGAAAATGCGATTGAAAATATTGATATCGGCGGGCCGGCTATGTTGCGGGCCGCTGCCAAGAATTCCAATGATGTCACGGTGGTGGTGGACAGGGCGGATTATACGCGTGTCTCTGCAATGCTTGATGAGCATGCAGGTGCAACGACCGGTGAACTACGTTTTGAGCTGGGCGTTAAAACTTATGAGCACACAGCTCAGTATGATGGCATGGTTGCAAACTACCTCGGGGCCGTCAACAACGGTGCCAAAACAGAGAATTTCCCGCGAACCTTTAACCGACAGTATCGTCTGGCGCAGGGCATGCGTTATGGCGAGAATCCGCATCAGGCCGCGGCATTTTATAAAGACGAAAAAGCCACAGAGGCGTCTATTTCAACCGCAGTGCAACACCAGGGCAAAGATTTGTCCTACAACAACATAGGCGATACCGATGCTGCCCTGGAATGCCTGAAGCAATTTTCCGATAAACCCGCCTGTGTGATTGTCAAACACGCCAACCCCTGCGGTGTGGCCTATGGCGATTCCCTGCTGGAGGCGTACCAGCGTGCTTTCAGTACCGACCCGGAATCCGCATTTGGTGGAATTATTGCATTTAACCGGGAGTTGGATGAGCCAACGTTACAAACCATACTGGATAAGCAGTTTGTTGAGGTGGTAATTGCACCGGAAGTGAGTAAAACTGCGATAGAGGTTGCCGCGAAAAAGAAAAATGTTCGCCTGTTAAGTTGTGGGCAATGGCAGGATCAACCCGTCTCAAAGCTCGACTTCAAGCGAGTTAACGGTGGTTTGCTGGTGCAGAGTATTGATGATCAACTCTACAATGATTTGAAAGTGGTTACCACACGAGTGCCGAGTGACGACGAAATGCGTGATTTACTGTTTAGCTGGAAAGTCGCCAAATTTGTTAAATCTAATGCCATTGTTTACTGCAAAAACCTGATGACCATCGGCGTGGGTGCAGGGCAGATAAACCGCGTAAATTCTGCGCGTATTGCGGCAATAAAAGCGGCACACGCCGAACTGCCGGTTCAAGGTGCGGTGATGGCATCTGATGCTTTTTTTCCGTTCCGTGATGGACTGGACAATGCGGCGGAAGTGGGCATAAGCGCGGTCATTCAGCCGGGCGGTTCGATGAGGGATGATGAAGTCATTGCAGCAGCCAATGAGCACGATATTGCGATGGTGTTTACCGGTATGCGCCATTTCAGGCACTAACCCCTCACACGGGGACTGTCTTAGAGCGCGGATTATTAAACTGAAGCTAACTGAACCTGTATGATTTTGACACAGAGCGCACACAAACCACGGAGACTATAAAACTCTGTGTCCTTTGCGGTCTCTGTGTTAGAAAATTACTAACGAATTTCTTAATAGCCAGAAAAAAGTTTTATTAACAATGATTAACTATGAATATTCTTATTGTCGGTGAAGGCGGCCGAGAGCACGCACTGGCCTGGAAAGCGGCTCAATCTGATCTGGTCGAGTCTATTTTTGTCGCCCCGGGTAATGCGGGAACTTCGCAGGAAGCGAAAACGCAAAATGTAGCAATTTCGGTTGAGGATATAGATGCGCTCATCAAATTTTCCCGGGAAAATGAAGTTGAGCTGTGCATCGTCGGGCCGGAGGGGCCTCTGGTGCTGGGCATTGCGGATGCCTTTGCCAAAGCGGGTATTAAATGTTTCGGGCCGCGCAAAGCGGCGGCGCAACTGGAAGGCTCCAAGTCCTTTGCCAAGGAATTTCTGATCAGACACCGGATACCGACCGCGACATACGCTGCGTTTTCAGAATTGCAGCCTGCCATTGACTATATTAGAAAGCAGGGTATACCTATTGTCATTAAGGCAGACGGCCTGGCAGCCGGCAAGGGTGTTATCATTGCGCACAGCGAAGCACAGGCAATTTCCACGCTTGAGGATATTCTGGACAATTCTCTGTTTGGAGAAGCAGGCGCGTCGGTAGTTATAGAGGAGTTTTTACAGGGCGAGGAAGCGAGTTTTATGTGTATGGTGGCGGATGGCAGGGTTTTACCTTTTGCCAGCAGTCAGGATCACAAGGCGGCCTATGATGGTGACAAAGGCCCGAATACGGGTGGTATGGGGGCGTATACACCAGCGCCAGTGGTTGATTCAGCCATGTTTGAAAAAATCATGGCAAGCGTTATAGAGCCCACGATCGCAGGCCTGCAGGCGGATGGGCTACCCTATACCGGCTTTTTATACGCTGGATTGATGATCGATGAGCAGGGTATCCCCAGAGTGATCGAATATAATTGTCGCATGGGAGATCCTGAAACGCAGCCGATCATGATGCGTTTGGAGTCTGATCTGGTGGCGTTGTGCCTGGCCGCGGTTGACGGCACATTGCCTGAAAGCGCGGAGTGGACGGACCGTGTTGCGCTGGGTGTGGTGCTGGCTGCCAAAGGTTATCCCGGTGGCTACGAGAAAGGTCGCAAGATTGAGTTTGACGAGCTGCCGGGCAATGCATCGGATATAAAGGTCTTTCACGCCGGGACCAGGGCGAGAGGCGCTGATACGGTTACGAGTGGCGGGCGTGTATTGTGCGTGTGTGCGCTGGCGGATAGCACCAAAGCGGCTCAGACTGAAGCCTATAGAGCCATTGGGCAAATCAACTGGCCCGGGATGTGGTTTCGTAATGACATTGGTTACAGAGCCGTTAAACGCGAGCAGGGCTGATTACGTGTTTGTTCTGTGTGCAGGGCGGTTCTTATTTATTAGCTATTTTGTATTTTTAAGCTGGCAGTTATTGACCCCGGTAACAATTGTGAGTGCCGGAAGCTGGGACAAATTGATTCATTTTTCGGGCTTTTTTGTGCTGGGCGGTCTGGCAATACTGGCAGGGCGTAACATTCCAGCGTCCAGGTTGATTTTGATGCTGATAGCCTATGCTGCATTAACTGAAATATTGCAGCATTTTGTTCCGGGGCGAAGCTTTTCAGTACTCGATTGGGTGGCGGATAGCCTGGGTGTA